>JBKOXM010000081.1:0-15791 GCA_046724925.1 Actinomycetota bacterium
CCACGGGAGTGGCTTCACCGTCCGGGCACCTGGCGTCGGCGTGATCGCCCATATCGCCGGGCTCGATCTCCCCGACGGAACGCACCGCGGCGTGGTCCGGATCACCGAAGACCCCCAGGTCGCTGCGGCCCTCTGCGCAGCGCTCACGGCCTAGCTGCTTCAGGCGAACAAGGAACCCACCGCGAACCGCCGGAGCCCCCGGCGGTTCGCCAACGGCGCGACCGGACGAGACGATCTAACCGTGAGACTCGCGGAGGGAACCTCGTTTCCCCCCGCGTTCAAAACCGCTGCTCTATCCGCTGAGCTACGGGGCACAAAGCATCGAAGCCCTGCATCGGGCGCGACGAATCCGCGCGTCCCTGGCATACTCAGAAAGGCCCACCTAGCAGGCCAAACGACCCGGGAGCGGCCTCCGGGAAAGAGGAGGCACCCATTGCGCTCTGGGGACCGCAACGGCCGCCGGACACTCGAATCGATCGGGACCCCGCCGTGAATCGCACGGCCGTCGTGCGACGTCCACGCCGGGTCTTCCGCGAGCGGGCCTGGCCGTTCGGCGCAGACTCGCCCGAGACCTTCCGCGTTCTACCCGTTGCGCTGCCCGTGATCCTGGTCGGAGCGGGTGGAATCGCGGCGGCCACGATCTCGATCTTCTCCGATCGCCCCGACCTCGCAGCGGTCGCGGGGACGCTCGGGCTCCTTGGTGCGGCTGCGGTGGCCGAGGCATTCCCGCTCCCAATCGAGGGGGTCAGCGTCGGAGCCACCTCGCTCGCGACCGTGTTCATCGTCGCGGCCGCAGCGATCTACGGCTGGGAGAGCGCGGCGATCGTCGCATTCGTCGCGATGGCGCTCGTCGAGCTTGCTCGGCGCAAGCCTTTACTCCGCGTCCTGTACAACACCGCGCTGTACGTCACGGCCGCGAGCACCGCCGGCATCGCCGCCAACATTGCGGGCGGAGACGACCTCGCCTCGATCGTCGCCGGCGCGCTGGCCGCAGCCGTTGCGTTCTACCTCGTGGACATCATTCTGCTCTCCGCCGTCGTCGCGCGGGCGCGGGGCGAGGCCTTCGTCACGGAGCTTCGGCTGTACGTCTACTCGACGGCCGTCCCGTTCCTCGTCATTGCGTCGCTGACGGTCACACTCGTCCTCCTCTGGGATCGTTCCCCCTTCCTGGCGGTGCTCCTGGTCGGGCCGCTGCTCGCGATCGCGGTCTACCAGCGCTGGCTCTACGACGCACTTCAGCGCCTGCGCGAGTTCGACCGGATGAAGGACGAGTTCGTGGCTGTGATCTCGCACGAGCTGCGAACCCCCCTGACGTCGGTCTACGGCGCTGCGCTCACGCTCAGGGAACAGAACCTCGACGACGAGACGCGCAGTTCACTGCTCGAGATCGTCTCGAACGAGGCCGGCCGGCTCGCGCACCTCCTCGATGACGTGCTGTGGGCGAGTCGACTCGACACCGGTCGGGATGAGGGTGAGATCGTCCCGACGAACGCCGTCGCCCTCGCGACCGACGTCGTCGAGGCGGCTCGGACGAGGGCTCCGACCGGGATCGCAGTCGAGCTCGTCCATCCGCCTGACCTGCCTCAGGTGGCTGCCGATCCCGACAAGCTGCGCCGTGTGCTCGTCAATCTGGTCGAAAACGGGATCAAGTACTCGCCGGACGGAGGTCGCGTCCTCATCGAGCTTGGAGCCAGAAACCACCGGCTCCGGGCGAAGGTGTGCGACGAAGGGCTCGGTATTCCACTCGTCGAGCAGGACCGGATCTTCGAGAAGTTCCACCGTCTCGATCCACGCATGACGCGCGGCGTGAGCGGTAGCGGTCTCGGTCTCTATATCTGCCGCGAGCTGGTCGAGCGGATGGGCGGGCGCATCTGGGTTACCTCGCGCGAGGGAAAAGGCTCGACATTCGTGTTCGAGATTCCGCTCGCCGACGAAGCCGCGTAACCGAGTCTCACTGAACCCCCCCGCGAGGGGGATGAAAAGCGTCGGCGCGTGCCCGATAACGAGCGGGTTTCCCGAAACCCCGACTTAGGAGCGGCCCCCTATGTACCTCCGCCTCAAACTCGTGAACCTCAGCGTGTCCGCGGCGCTCATCCTCGTGGCAAGCGTCGGCGGCGGCTGGAAGTGGGACAAGCTTCCCTTCTAGCTCTTCGCGACACCCTCCGCAAGCAACGAAAAGACAACCGAGTCCCGGCGCCCATCTGTGTGCCGGAGATGGCCGCGGAGGACGCCCTCGCGGGTGAATCCGGCTCTTTGCGCGACCTTTTGCGACGCCATGTTCTCCGGCTCGGTGTAGAGCTCGAGCCGTTCGACGCCGAGGTCCTCCAGCGCCCAACGCGCGAGCAGTCGAACTGCCTCGGTCGCGACGCCTAGTCGGCGGGCCTCGCGGGCGATCCAGTAGCCGATCGAGGCGATCCGCGCCGACACGAGCAGCTCGAGGCCCAGGCCGACCGCGCCGAGTAGCCGATCGTCGCGATCGGTGATCACGAACGACGCGCCCTCTCCGGTCCGCCAGCGCTGATCCGACCATTCCACGAAGGCACGGGCGTCGTCCTCCGTGTACGGCGAAGGGACAGGCAGGATCCAGCGCTGGATCTCGGGGTCCTGACAGGCCGCGTAAACCGCTTGGACATCTGATTCTTTCGGCGGTCGCAGGACGATTCTCTCGGTTGCGAGCGGCGGATCCGGCGGCCGCAGAGTCGAGCGCAGCTCCTTGTACCGGGCCTCGTAGCTCGCGCGAATCTCGACTTCGTCCGCGCCCGGCAGGTCGTAGGCCGGAGAGGTCAGCTCGAGGGCGCGTTCGACTCGGATCAAGACGATCGCGCGAACGCGCTCCTCGTAGGCCGCATAGTCACGCTCGCGCAACAGGGCGAGACCTTGCTCGTAGACATCGCCTTCGCGGTGTACCTCGCCTGTGCCTTTGAACCGATAGCCCTTGCGGGCGAACGGGTCGACGACATTGATCTCGATCGACGGGCTGCGCGCGAGGTTCGCGACGGTCTGGGGAGAACGGATGTCGGCGAAGAGGAGATGGTCGTCGTCCCAGACGGTCGTCGTGCCCTTGGGTGAGAGGTTCGGCGTTCCGTCCTCGCACACGGTCGCGGCGAAGCCCAGACGCTGTTCGAGGACGACGCGCTTCATGTCTTCCGTGAGGATCCCCATTAAGAAGCACCTCGTTGAGTTCGAATGTGTCGACCGGTCGTTTCAGACGGACGCGCGAGTGAATCGCGCGTCCTGATGGTCGGCGTCCGCGAGCGGACGCCTTCGCGCTGTTCGAGGACGACGCGCTTCATGTCTTCCGTCAGGATTCCCATCTCGCACGGCATTGTCGCCGTGCGACGCTGCTCAGGGTCTGGAAACCGTCGCGGTGAAGCGGCCGGCGCCGGAGATGCGGGTCACGCGCAGCCGGAAGCTCCGGGTGCCGCACACCGTCGTGCTGAGCGTGCCCCTCCGCGCTGTCGACGTGGTGACGGCACGGGAGATCACGGCCGACCCTCGATAAAGAGCGATGCGCAGACGCGAGCGCGCGGGCGCGCGAAAGCTGATGCGCAGCGCCCCGTCGAGCGGCGTCGAGACGGCCAGCGACCGCGTCGCTCGGGCGGCGCCGACAGTTCCGGCCAGCACCGCCGTCGTGTTCGTGCGCCAGGGCCGGAGCACGTCGAGCTGGAGAGCCGTCAGCGCCGCGGCGCTCGGATAGAGCCGCCGATCGACGACCGCCCAAGGGGTCTCGGCCGCGCCGGCCCTGCGCTCGTGCAGAAGGCGATAACTCTCGGCGAAGCCTTCGCCGGGATTCAGCTCATAGAGCGAGCTCTCGTTGCCGGGAAAGAGCAGCCCGGCCTGGGTCTGCGCACAGATGTTCTCCGCGGTCGCCCAGCGCTTGGTGCCCCAGTCGAGCGCCTCCCAAGGGGCGTTCGACCGGTTGGCCGCGACATGGTGTCCGTACTCGTGCGTGACGATCGTCTCGGCGGAGATCTCAGGGAAGTCTTCGCCGGGCGCGACGATCAACTGCTCCCGTGGGCTGTAACAGGCGGCCGCACCCGAACCGCACACGGATTGCACCTCGCTGTACGGCGCGAGGAAAAGGGTCACCGACGCGAGCTCGGAGCCGTGGACGAGCGACGCGAGGAACTCGGCCCACCGTTGGTTCGAGGCCGGATCCTCGACGTAGCTTCGCGACGCAAGTACGGTCACGCGCTCGCCTGACGAGGTCGTGTACGACCCGCCCCACGAGGGCGGAAGCGTGGTCGCCAGCCGCCGCTGCGCACGCGTGTCGCGGACGGCGCCGTAGCCCGAGATGTCGCTTGTTCGAGGCACGTCGAGGCGGACGGGAGACGATCCGCCGATCCGCGTGACCGCCTCCGCGTCCGCCGGCAGGAGGAGTCCAACTGTCAGGGCCGCCAGGAGCCCGAGCAGTGGTGGGAGGTGCCGCGGGCGGGGCCGTGTGTGCACCCTGCCCGCCCGCGGCGTCGCGTTCGTGGACGGCCGGAACGCAAGGCGCCGCTCCGGACGGTGACGTCGCCACGTCGACGTCGAAGGGGAACTCATCGACCGTGACGACATGGGTCCGGACATTCTCACCAGGGGCTAAGAGCGGGCTAAGACGAACGTAAGCATTCGGCAAACGACGCCGAACGGAGGAAAAGTCTAAGGCGCCGCTTGCGGCGCCGACATCAGGACGCGCGATTCACTCGCGCGTCCGTCTGAAACGACCGGTCGACACGATCGAAGTCACCTGGGCGCTCTAGAGCTCTGAGACCTCGGCGTGCCGCTCGGCGATGCAGTCGAGTGCCCAGCGTTCGGCCAGTTCGAGCAAGCGGCCCTGAAGCTCGACGCGTTCCAGTGGGTCCATCGGGAGTTTCTGATCCTCGATCTCGACGCGAACTTGGTGGAGCGCGGCTTCGGCCTCCTGGCCGATCTCGTGCCGCTGCTCGGAGACGATCGAGATCTCGCCCACACGTGGACGCAGGGCGAGCGCGAGCTCGTCGATCTCGGCGGCAGTCGCTTCTCGTCCGGCGAAGACGCCGAAGTTGACGACGATCTCGAGACCCGGAGTCTCATGCGACTCGCGCGCGAATGCGATGACCGGCTCGGCAGTCACGGGTCCCTGCTACCCCACTTACAACGAGGGCTAACGTCAGGTTTACGTTTTATTGAACGGCAGACGGTTAGCGTCCCCGCGGCATCCAGTCGAACGATCGGAGCGCCACGATCGCACCAGCAGCACCCCAGGCGGCCATGATCGCCAGGGCGGCCGGGTCGGACCAGATCGCCTCGCCCTTCAACATCACGTCCCGAACGACCTCGATGTAGTACGTCAGCGGCAACACGTCTGCGACGCGCTGCAGGAACTCGGGGAACGCATCGGGGGAGAAGAACGAGCCCGAGAGAAACGTCATCGGTAGGTAGATCCCGTTCAGCACGGCCACGGCTGCGCTGTCGTTCTTGACGAGCGCCGCCGCGGCGAGGCCGAGCGCGGCGAAGACCGCGGCGCCGATGACGATCAGCGCCAGCACCTGCAGGACCCGCTCGGGAACCGAGACGTCGAACAACGAGTAGCCGACGGTGAACAGGAGCCCTGTCTCGATCGCGAAGGAGACCAGGATCGAGAGCAGAACTGCGCCGATGTACATCGAGGCGGGGAGTGGTGTGGAGCGCAGTCGTTTCAGCGTTCCATCCTCGCGGCGGAAGACAAGCGTCATGGCGAGCGCCCCGAATCCGATCGCGGCCGCGCCGTAGCCGATCATCCCGGCGAGCAGGTAGTCGCCGCCTTTCACGCCCTCGATCCGCTCGTCGCGATTCACCGAGCCGAGCATCACGTACAGGATCAGCGGGAGCATGAACGTGAAGAAGGCGAGCTCCCGATTGCGCCAGAACAAGCGCTGTTGGTTGCGCAGCTCGTGCCAGAGCACCCTCATTCGTCACCACCTCCGGTCAAGCCGAGGTAGATGTCCTCGAGCGTCGGCTTGCGCACCTGGAGGCCCTCGAGCTCGCGGCCGGCCGCAATCGCTTCGGCGGTCAGCTCGTGCAGCACTCGCGTGGGCTGATCGGTCTCGATCACCAGCTCACGGCCGTCGGCGCGGTAGCGGATCTCCGTGTCCTTGGTCGCGGTCAGCTCGGCGGGCGTGCCGGCGGCCACGATGTGGCCGGCGTGGATGACGGCGACGCGGTCGGCGAGCTGTTCCGCCTCCTCGAGGTAGTGCGTCGTCAGAAGGATCGTCTTTCCCAGCGACTGTAGACCCCGGATCGTCTCCCAGGCTCGCCTGCGGGCGGCCGGGTCGAATCCGGTCGTCGGCTCGTCGAGAAAGATCAGCTCGGGATCGCCGACGAGCGCCAGTGCGAAGTCGAGCCTCCGCCGCTGGCCTCCGGAGAGCTCGCGGATCCGCTTTCGCCGCTGGTCGGCCAGACCGACGAGGGCGAGCACCTCGTCGATGCCACGCGCACGTCGGTAGTAGCCGGCGAAGAGGCCGATGAGCTCTTCCGCCGTCAGAACGGGGTAGATCGCGTCGGCCGACTGGAGCACGACGCCGATGCGCTCACGGAACTTGCTTCCGGCGTTGGCGGGATCCTCGCCGAGCACCCGGACCTCGCCGGCGTCTCGAGTGCGATAGCCCTCCAGGATCTCGACCGTGGTCGTCTTCCCCGCGCCGTTCGGACCGAGGAGGCCGAATACCTCGCCCCGCGCGATCTCGAAGTCGATTCCCGCGACGGCTGCAAGGTCGCCGTAGGACTTGGCCAAGCCAGAGACGACAACTGCGCTCGACATATCTACCAGATATCTCTACCATAGATATCCCACCGGTGCAACGCCTGACTCCCACAGCGAAGGTGATCCTCGGGATGCTGCGCCTCGGTGCGCGCACGGGTTACGAGATCAAGTCGATCACCGACGTCTCGACGCGCTTCTTCTGGGGCGCAAGCTACGGCCAGATCTATCCCGAGCTGAAGCGCCTCGAGCAAGCAGGGCTCGTCGAGTCCGAGCACGAGCCACGCGGGGAAGTGAAACGAACGGTCTACAGCCTGACGGCGGCCGGTGAGCGTGCGCTCGAAGAGTGGCTCACATCAGAGGAGCTGTCGGACTTCGCCACCCGCGACGAGGGCCTGCTGCGAATCTTCTTCGGGGATGTCGTGGGCGATGCGGGTGCGCTGGCAAACGTGCGCAAGCTCCGACGCGAGCACCAGGAGCGATTGGAGCACTTCCGAACGATCGATGCCGGCGAGCTGAAGTACCCGCGTCTCGCGCTCGAGTACGGCATCGCCTTCCTCGAATGGAACGTCGCTTGGTGGACGGAGACCGAGCGGCGCCTCAGCCGCCGGCCCGTGACGGGCGAAGGGCGCCGGACGTAACGCGTCCGACGAGGGCCGAGTGCTCGCGCTTGAGGCGGGTGAACGTATCGAGCATGTCCACGCTGAACTGCTCCGGGTACCAACCCTTCGCGTGCCAGTCGTACTCGACCCCCTCGCGCTGCCCGCGCAGGTGGCTCATTCGCCAGGCGTTGTAGTACTCGACGAAATCCGTATACGAGTTGGGCATCTGGTCGCCTTCGATCAGATGGGTCTTGGTCGAGAGCAGGCGGAGGATCGCGTCGTTCCGCGGCATGAAGTCGAGCAGCGCGGTCGTCCGCTGACGGCTCCGTTCCGCCCGCGCGGAAAGGACGTGGTTGACCACCCAGCCGACTGCGGAAACTGCGGCGGCGATGACCGCCACGAGAAGGGCGGCGTCCACGGACCGATCATCCCAGTCCCCTTGGGAGGGGACAAGACGGCGTTAGGCGAGCTCGAGGACCACGAGCCCAGCGGCCGGAAACGGAGGCTCCGGTCCGCCGCTGATCTCCGCGGCGATTCGCCCGCAATCCGGCTGATGGCCGACCACGACGACTGCCTCTCCGCTCTGGGACGCGAGCACCGCTCGGACGTCACCGGTGGAGGCGCCGGGCGCAAGCCGATCGTCGGGAGTTGACTCGACGCCGACCGCGTCGGCGATCTCCTCCCCTGTCTGTCGAGCCCGGAGCAACGGGCTCGTCAGCACAGCCGCGGGCAGAGGGTCTGCAGCCGCTAGGTGCTTCCCTACCTTACGCGCGGCGGTTCGGCCCTCGGGCGTCAGCGAGCGAAGGTCGTCCGGCTCACCGGGGGCAGCCTCCGCGTGCCGCACGAGATACAGGCGCACGGCGCGAGCATAGTGCTGGCTAGCGACCGGCGAGCGTCGTGACGCGGCCGGTCGCCGCGTCGATCCGCAAGAGCCGGGGGCGCGTGAGCTCCGACACGAAGAGGTTGCCGTCCTCGTCGAGGTCGACTCCGGCGGGATCGTCGATCGGAATCGGAACGGCGTTGCTGACCTGGCCGCCGGGCGCCAGACGGAGGACGCGGTCGTTTCCACCGTGGCTCGTCACGTAGACGCTGCCGTCTGGGCCGACGGCGACCCCGACTGGGATCTCGAGCACGTCGGGTCCGAGTACGGTCGTGATGATCCCGTTCGGGTCGATGCGGCGAAGTCGGGCCGAATACGTGTCCGAGACGTAGACGCTGCCGTCGGCAGCGACCGCCAGGCCATGCGGACGATCGATGCCTGCTCGCGTCGCCGGCCCGCCGTCGCCGCTCCACTCCTCCCGGCCCACGCCTGCGATCGTGGTGATCACGCCGCTGTCGGCGTCCACGCGGCGGACGTAACCGCCGTACTCGGTGATGTAGAGGTTTTCGTGCTGGTCGACGGCCACCGCCGTTGCGCCTTGGAGTAGTGCCTGCGTTGCCGGTCCACCGTCGCCCGTGTGCCCGTCCTCGCCCCTGCCTGCGACGGTGGAGATGAGGCCCGTGGCCGCGTCGACCCGGCGGATGCGGTGCGCGCTGACGACGTAGAAGTCGCCGTCGGCAGCGACCGCTACCGAGATCGGAAATCCGACCCTTGCCGACGTCGCCGGTCCACCGTCTCCGGACGCGCCGTCCTGGCCGTTCCCGGCCGCCCGCGTGATCGCGCTCGCGGCGGACACACGCAGGATCTCGTGCGCGCGGCCGTTGGCGACGAAAACGGACCCGTCGGGCGCGGCTGCGATTGAGAAAGGATCGCGGAGCTGAAGGGTCGAGGTCACTCGGATCGAGCCGAGCCCGTAGCTGCGTCCGGCCAGACGGGCGGTCAGCGACCAGCGAGCGGCAACCGGAAAGACGAAAACGGCGCGATACCGCCCTGCGCGCAGCTCCCGGGCTCGGATCGACAGGGTTCTTCCCGGCGATCTGGCGACCAGGAGGACCCGCGCGCGAGCCATCGGCCGACGGGCCCGGGTAACCGAGATGGTTGCCGTCCAGGGCGTGCCGGCGCGCACCTCGGTCGGAAGGCCGCCGACAATGCGCACGGCGACGCGATCCGCCGCGGCTGCGTCGACGTCGAAGACGCCGACGAGCGCGACGATGAGGGCGGAGAGGCGGACGGTCACGGTCCACCTCCGATCGACGATATGAGGCCTGTCGCCGCGTCCACGCGTCGGACTCGAAGCCCGAACAGCGTTACGAAGTACACGTTCCCGGCAGCGTCGACGGCTACGCCCCCGGGACCGCCAATCGGCACATCGGTGGCCGGTCGCCCGTCCTCCCCGATGTCCGCTCCCCCGTTTCCGGCGATCGTCCGGATCACGCCGTCCCTGGAGATTCTCCGGACGCGGTTGTTCGAGAAGTCCCCGAAGACGACTGAGCCGTCGGCTGGGCCGGCGAGATAGCTGGGGTTGTTGAGGAGGGCCGCTGTCGCGGGGCGACCGTCGCCGCCGTAGCCCGGCTCGCCGGTACCGGCGATCGTGGAGACGCGAAGGGACGACGGATCGACACGGCGGATTCGATGGTTGTCGGTGTCGCCGATGAGCAGCGCGCCATCCGGAAGTGCGAGCAGGCCGTGAGCCCGGTTGATCTGCGTCTCGGTCGCGAGCCGGCCGTCTCCGTTGAAACCTCCGACCCGCGTGCCGGCGAAGGCGGAACTCGTCCGCGTGGCCGGATCGATCCGCACGACCGAGTGGTCGAACGAACAGACGTAGAGCGGGCCGTCCGGCGCCAGTGTGATCGCGCTGACAACGTCGGTGGCGGTGAAGAAGGTGCTGATGGTGCCGTTGGGATCGACGTAGCGGACCCGTGGCCCTTCGGCGACGTAGACGCCGCCGCTCCGATCGACGGCGACGTCCCGTGGAAAGTTGATCCGAGCACGGATCGCCGGGCCTCCGTCGCCCGAGCTCCCGGCAATGCCGGTGCCTGCAAATGACGTCGACCTCCCGGTCGCCAGGTCCAGGCGCAGAACGCGATTCGCCCGGTCGGCGACCAAGAGGCCCCCGTCGCCGGTAAGCGCGATCCCAAAGGCTTGCGTGATCCGCGGCGTCGGGCCCGCCGACTGCCGCCTGACCAGGACCGCACCGAGTTCAAACGATCGCGTGCTCACCCGTGCCGTAAGAAGCCAGCGGCCCGCCGTCGGCAACACGAGACGTGCGCGATACAGGCCACGCCCGGTCGAGCGCGCCTGTGCACTTCGCCCCTCGGAGCCGAGGCGGGCCGTGAGCGCGACCCGCGCGCCGAGGAGGGGTTTCCCGGCGCGGCGGATCGCGACGGTCGCCGTCCAGGGCGTTCCCGCGGTCAGCGAGGCGGGCCGGGAGACCAACCGCACAGTCAGCGGCGGAGCGGCACTCGCACCCGCGGCCAGGACGGCGAAGATCAGCGCGACGATTGAGATCCCGGAACGGCGCGTTGCGCCTCCGATCCGCGCGCTCATCCGTCGAAGCTAACACGGATCCGGACTACTTTACTACGGATTCGTATTAAGCCTTTGGTGCACTCCCCGTTAAGTTCATGTTCACGTGCCGTCCTATGATCTGTCCGTGGCAGGCAGGCGACGCCAAAGGCGGGCGAGCATCCTGCTCGACACGTGGACCGCGGCGCAGCGGGTCGACCTCTTGATTACGAACGTGACGAGCGAGGCAGGCGTCTGGACCCCGCACTTCGCACTGCTCTCCATGATCTGCATCAACGACCCGATGACGCCGACCGAGCTCGCCGGGCGCATGGGGTTGCGGCCGACCACGACGTCCGACTACGTCCAGCGTCTGGTCGACCTCGGCCACATCGAGCGTGTTCCGAACCCGTCCGATGGACGCTCGTACCTCATCACCCCAACCGAGCGTGGGTGGGAGGCTTTCGATCGGGCGAACGTCCCTTCCCTTCAAGCCCTCGCTCAGGTAGAGCGGCAGCTGGAGCGACCGCTCGACGAGATCCAGGAAGGGATCAAGGAGCTGATCCGCGCACTGGATGCGGCCCTCGCCGAGCATCCGCAAGGCGCCGGCAGGCAAGCGGCCTTGAGTTAGATGCCGTTGGCGGCGGTCGCAGGGACGCTCGACCGCCTCGTGCCGGTGCTCGCGGGTGTGCGCCGCGTGGTCGGAACGCTCGCGCTTCTCGGCGCGTTCGCGACTGCGTTGATCGGCTGGGCGCTCTTTGCAGGCGGTCTTCCAGGCGATCGAGGCGAGCTCGTTGGACGCATCCTCGTCGTCGCGCTGGCCTTCGTTCCCGCGGGCGTCCTCTGGATGCTCTGGGCTGTGCTCGGCGAGGTGATCGAGATTCCGCAGCGTCTGCGCCGGCTGCCGGAAACGGCCGTGGAGCATGCTGGGGCGCTCCAGAACGCTCTGCGTGACCTCGACGGGCGGGGCGGGCGCGGCAGCAGGCGGGTCCTCGCCCTTTGGCGGTTGGCAACGCTGCCGGCGGCAGCTCGAGACTCGCTCCTCATCTACGCGCCCCTCGCGGCTCTCCTGAGCGTCCCTTTCCTCCTGGCTGCACTGCTGTCGGCTCTCGTCGTGCCGATCGAGCTCCTCGTGGGCCTGGTGGCCCTCGCGATCACGAGCTGAGCCGGCCTCGCTGGTCGACGGGTCGCCCGCGCCGCATCGGCCGCCTGAGATGGATCGTCCGACCGAACCAGCTCAGCCTTTTCGTGAGACCCGAGCTCCGCATGCGAGGTCCCGGGGCGGCTAGGTCGCCCCGGGACCCCTGCGGCACGGCGTCGACCCGGGTTCGGCGACGCCCAGCCCGCCGAATACCCAGAGTGGCGGCCGGGGAGGGCCGCCTTTTCGACGCCGAACACCATCTTGGGTCGGACCCGCATCAGCGCGCAATGCGCCAGGCGGCCCATCAGGCGTTGAGGTTTCTCAACTCCTGGTGAGCTCGAGTGCGGCCGCTCGGTCCGGGACGCGCAGCTTGCGGAGGATCGCCGAGACGTGAGTCCGCACGGTCACGGGTTCGACGAAGAGGCGATCCGCGATCTCCCGCGTGGAGAGGCCTTCGTGCATCAGCGACAGGACCTCCCACTCGCGAACGGTCAGATCGACCGCGCTACGGCCTCGGAGGGGGAGACGGCGCCTGCGTCGGCGCTGCCGGAACTGTGCGACCACCTTCGCCACGAGGTGGGGCGAAAGCGCGGCATCACCGTTCAGGACGGCGTCGAGCGCCAGTGGAAGGCGAGCCGGACTGGTGTCCTTGAGGATGTAGCCGACCGCTCCGGCCTCGAGTGCGTCGAAGAGATCCTCGTCGTCTTGTGAAACCGTGAGCATCACGACGGTTGTCCCTGGGAGGCCCGCCGAGATTGCGTTGGCCGCTGCGATCCCGTTGCCGGGCATGTGGATGTCGAGCAGGCAGACGTCGGGCTCGAGCTGCGTTGCTTGTTCGATCGCCGCTGCCGCGTCGGCGACCTCTGCGCAGACCTGGAAGCCTCCTTGCTCGAGAGCGAGGCGAACTCCCGCGCGCGTCGGCGCATGGTCGTCGGCGACGAGAACCGTCTTCACGGGTGCTCGGCCGGCACCGAGACTTCGACCGCAGTGCCGAAGTCGAGCCGGGAGTCGATGTGGAGCTCGCCGCCTACATCGCGTGCACGCTCGGCCATTCCCCTGAGGCCGAAGCCGTCCCGACTTACGGTCTCGGGGTCGAAGCCGCGGCCGTTGTCCCGTATCCGGAGTTGGAGCTTGTCGCCGTTCGTCAGCTCCACTCCGACGATCGTCGCCCCGCCGTGCCGTGCGGCGTTCGTCACCGCCTCGCGGACGATGCGCACCAGCTGCTCTCGCGTCGTCGCGGCCACGAGAACGTCCTCCTCGAGATCCAGGCGCAACCCCGTCCCGACGCGATTGGCGACCTCGAATGCGGCCCTCGCCAAGGCGGCATCCAGCGGCTCCTCCGTACGGTGCAACACCACCACCGCGCGCCGCGATTCGTCGAGCGCTCGCTCGGCCGCTGCCGCGAGTCTGCCCACGACGGGTTGAGGCTGACCACCGTCGTCGGCCAGCGCGCGCGTCGTCGTGGCGAGATATGCGAGCTCCTGCGCGAGCCCGTCGTGCAAGTCTCGGGCGATCCTCCGCCTCTCCTCGAGTACGGCGAGCCCCTGCGCCTGTCGCTGATAACGCCAGATCTCCCTGGCCGTGCCGGCGACAAGAAGGATGTAGAACCCCAAACGGAAGACGTCGCCGGTGTAGAACCAGGACGAGTAGAGCGACGGGAACAGGAAGTAGTGGACGCTGGCGAAGGCGCCCAAGATGCATGCAGGGGCGAGCCAGCGGCTGATCTCGTCGCGCTCGCTCCGGCGCAGGAAACCGAGGGCTGCGACCCCGAAAAGCAGCGCGGCCGTCAACTGAACCGCGTGCACGAGCGGATGCCCGACGAGGTTCGGCCCGGCGGAGTCTTCCGGTGTGAGGCTCGGATCGACGGCGACCGGAAGCGCGTCCCCTCCGAAACTCATCGCCAGCCAGAGCACCATCACGACGTTGGCCGAGATCAGAAAGGCGACGCGATGGATTCGCGGATCGCTCAGCCGGCGCGGCGGCGCGAGCGCGGCGGCGACGAGGAGGCCGGTCGCGAGCAGACGACCGAGTGTGCTCATCCAGGCCGCGGACTGGCCGAGTTGCTGGCCGAATGCGGCCGGCAGCGCACCCAGCGTGAGATTGACACAGCCCATGATCCCGAGCCCGCAGACGAGCAGCAGCGCGTCCAGCTGCCGGCTGTGTCGGAACTGGCCGAGCACGAGGTACGCCGCGAGGAGCGCGATCGACGCGAAGGCGGTCTCGAACGCCACGTGGAGGCTCGCGCTGGCGTAGGCGAGCTGGATACTCGGGATCAGGACGACGGCAGCCGTACCGAGCGCGCCGGCCGCAGTCGTGATGACCGTCCAACGCCAGGCAGCCGCCACACCTAGGTGATATCGCGTCGAGCGGAAACGAGGAACGCTCGGAGGTCTGGTTCAGGCCCGCCGAATGGCCAGTCACAGGCCGTGCGCGGACTACAGTCCGGCCGTGCAGCCGTTTCGATACGTGATCGCGGACGTGTTTACCGACCAGCCGCTGGCCGGCAACCAGCTCGCCGTCTTCACGGACGCGCGCGAGATACCCGACGAGCAGCTTCAGCCCCTTGCGCGTGAGATCGGATTCTCCGAGACGGTCTTCGTGCTTCCCGCCGAAGGCGAGGGACACGCACGCGTTCGCATCTTCACGCCCACAGCCGAGCTGCCGTTCGCGGGGCATCCGCTGCTCGGGACGGCGTTCGTACTCGGCGAGTCGCTCCAACTTGACGAGCTCAGGCTCGAGACGGGCGCCGGAATCGTCCCGGTCGGGTTGGAGCGCGATGGGCCGCAGATCGTGTTCGGGCGCATGGTGCAGCCGATCCCGACCTGGCGTTCATTCGACCGCGTCTCCGAGCTCCTGGGCGCCCTCGGTGTCGATCGCTCGTTGCTGCCGATCGAGGTCTACGACCTCGGGCCGATGCACGTCTACGTCGCCCTCGAAAGCGAGGAGGCCGTCGCCGAGCTCGCTCCGGACCAGAGCGCCCTCCTCGAGCTCCCGCCGATGGGCGTCAACTGCTTCGCCGGGGAGGGCCGAAACTGGAAGACGCGGATGTTCTCTCCCGCCTACGGCGTGGCCGAGGATCCGGCGACGGGGTCCGCGGCCGGTCCGCTCGCTGTCCACCTCGCCCGGCACGGGCGGATCGGGTTCGGAGAGGAGATCGAGATCTCGCAGGGCGTCGAGATCGGCCGGCCGGCCACGCTGTACGCGCGCGCCGAGGGCTCAGCGGAGCAGATCGAACGGGTCGAGGTTGGCGGCTCGGCTGTGATCGTCGCCCGTGGCGAGTTCCGGCTCGAGCGCGGCACCTAGCTGCGGCGCCGCATAACGCGCGGCCGCGAAAAGGGGGGCGGCGGCCGCGGACGACACCTAGCAGGCCGACCGACGGAGGCGCGCCCCCTCTACAACTGACTCTCGGCGGGTCGCATCCTTGCTCCCAAATGTGGGAGGGCGCGATCTACGCCAGATAGGCGATCAGAACGATGATCAAGAGGATCAGCAGAACCGTTCCGAGTCCGATGTACACGGCTTCACCTCCTTCGTCGACCTGCCGGGTTCGATGCGCCTACCCCGGATCGCAGCGGGGAAACCGCGCGGCTAGCGCGCCTGCAAGAGGCGCGCAACGAGTTGGGTTGCCCGTTGGGCCGCCTCGGCCGGCCCGGCGCCCTCGGCGCGAGCCGCGAGGTAGCCCGCCGCGAACGAGTCGCCGGCTCCAGTCGGGTCGCGAGGCAGATTCGGCGCGCGAATGGGTTCGCGGACGTTCTCCGCCAACACAAGCGAGCCGCGAGCGCCGAACGTCACGACGATCTCCGGTACGCCGAGAGCGCGCAGCGCGTCAAATCCTGGGTCGTCCGTCAACGCGCGTGCTTCCTCTTCGGCCAGCTTCAGGACTGCTACGTGCCGGAGCAGCGCCGGATCGAAGTGCGGATCGAGCTGGAGTGGGCCGATCTTGTCGACTCGAACCAGCCC
>JBKOXM010000016.1:0-5505 GCA_046724925.1 Actinomycetota bacterium
GAGGACGACTGGGAGGCCCATCCTCTGCGCAAGGACTATCCGCTCGGGGGGGAGCCGGTGCGCTTCTCGAGCGCGGAGTAGAGGGAGTGGCGGTCGTCGAGCGGGCGAAGATCTACGAGGGGACTCGGATCCCCTCCCCGATTCCCACCATTCTGCGAGTCGACCCGAAGCTCTACGAAGAGGGCGACATCCTCCAGGTCAACTTCGGGCCGAACCATCCGTCGACCCACGGCGTCCTACGGCTGATCGTCGATCTGAACGGCGAGGAGGTCGTCGGCCTGAAGGCGGTGATCGGCTACCTGCACACCGGCTTCGAAAAGAACATGGAGCAGAAGACCTGGTGGAAGGCGATCACCTACCCCGAGCGCATCGACTACGTCGCCTTCCAGAACAACGAGTTGGTCTTCGTGCTCGCGATCGAGAAGCTGCTCGGCCTCGAGCCGCCGCCGAAGGCGACCTGGATGCGGATGTGCCTCTGCGAGCTGAATCGAATCCACTCGCATCTGGTCTACCTCGGAACCGGCGCGCTCGAGCTGGGGGCGATCTCGATTTTCTGGTACTGCTTCCGCGAGCGCGACCTGATCCTCGACATGTTCGAGATGGTCTGCGGGGCGCGCATGCATACGCGGTACTTCCAGGCCGGCGGGCTGGCTGAGGACATCCCGCGCGGGTTCTTCCCGGAGGCGCGGAGATTCGTCGACTGGATGCCGAAGGCGGTCGACGAGTACGAAGCCCTCCTGTCGCGGAACGAGATCTGGCTGGAGCGGACCCGCGGAGTCGGACCGCTCTCGGCCGACGACGCAGTCGCGCTCGGTCAGTCAGGGCCGATGCTGCGCGCCTCAGGGGTGAACTGGGATCTCCGCAAGAACCAGCCCTACCTCGCGTACGACCAGGTCCAGTTCGACGTACCGGTCTACCCCGACGGCGACGTCTACGACCGGTACAAGGTGCGAGTCGACGAGATGCGCGAGTCGGTGCGCATCATCGAGCAGTGTCTCGATCGGCTCGAGGAAATGGAAGGCGAGCCTTGGATCGCCGACGACCGCAAGGTCGTGCTGCCGCCGCGCCACGAGCTGCAGACGTCGATGGAGTCGCTGATCCACCACTTCAAGATCGTGACCGAGGGGTACCGCGTGCCCGAGGGCGAGGTCTACGTCGCCATCGAGTCGGCACGCGGCGAACAGGCCTGCTACGTCGTCTCGGACGGCGGGCCGAGGCCATGGCGCGTCAAGTTCCGAGCCCCCTCGTACGCCGCGCTCGAAGCGACGGCGACCTGCATGTCGAACGCGCTCGTAGCCGACCTGATCGCGATCGTCGGCTCGCTCGATTCCGTCATGGGCGACGCCGACCGATGATTGCCGCGAAAAACGCGAAGCGTTTTTCGCGGGGTGACCGCTCGCTGCCTGCGCGTGGGGGTGCCGATTGAGCGCCCAGGCCTTTCCCGAGCAGGTGCGCGGGATCGCCGAGCGTTACCCCGAGCGTCATTCCGCTGTCATGGACGCCCTGCGAATCGCCCAGGAGCGTCACGACGGCTGGTTGCCGCCCGAGGCGCTGCGCGAGGTGGCCGACGCGCTCGACGAAACTCCCGCCTACGTCAAGGGGGTCGCGTCGTTCTACGACATGTACCACCTGGCGCCGGTCGGCAGGCACCTCGTCGAGGTCTGCACGAACGTCGCCTGTGCGCTGGTCGGCGCGCAGCGGGTAGTCGAAGCCTTCGAGGCCGAGTTGGGTATCCGCCACGGCGAGACGACCGAGGACGGTGAGGTGACGTTCCGCACCGTGGAATGCGCCGGCGGCTGCGGCTTCGCGCCGGTCGTGATCGTCGACCACCGCTACCGAGAGCCCGTTCATCCGGACGAGGTGCCCGAGATCGTGAGGGAGCTCCGTGGCCGTGGTTAGCCTGCTCATGGCCGGGCACGGCGACCGCGACCTGACCAAGCTCGACGAGTACCGCGCCGTCGGCGGGTACGACGCGCTCGAGAAGGCGCGCTCGATGGAACCGGGCGCTCTGGTCGAGGAGATCTCCGCGGCCAACCTCCGCGGCCGGGGAGGCGCCGGCTTCCCCATGGGCCGAAAGGCGTCCCTCCTCGCCAAGAACACCGGCAAGCCGGTCTACCTCGTCGTCAACGCCGACGAGTCCGAGCCCGGTGCGTTCAAGGATCGCGACGTGATGCGCTTCGTTCCGCACCGCCTGCTCGAGGGCTGCCTGATCACGGCGCACGCGATCGCGTCGAACCAGACGTTCATCTACATCCGCGGCGAGTACCTCGCCGAGTACGAGGTGCTCCGCGCCGCCGTCGATGAGGCAGGGGAGGCAGGCCTCTTCGGAGAGGTCGAGTTCGTCCTCCATCGCGGAGCCGGCGCGTATATCTGCGGCGAGGAGACGGCGCTGCTCGACTCGCTCGAGGGCAAACGCGGTCAACCGCGACCCCGACCGCCCTTTCCGCCCGTGACGGGCCTCTACGGCGCGCCGACGCAGATCAACAACGTGAGCACCATCGCGCTCGTCCCGAAGATCATCGAGCTCGGAGCGTCCGAGTTCGCGAAGATCGGCGTCGACACGGCGCCCGGTACGGCCGTCTTCTCGATCTCCGGCAACATCGAACAGCCCGGGAACTACGAACGGCCGCTCGGGACGACGCTTCGCTCGCTCATCTACGACGACGCCGGCGGGGTGGCGGGCGGCCGCGAGCTCAAGGCGATCATCCCCGGCGGCTCGTCGGTGCCTGTGATGACTCCGGACCAGATCGACACGCCGATGGACTACGACTCGATCCAGGCGGCCGGCTCGTTCTTCGGCTCCGCAGCCGTGATGGTGATCGACGAGCGCTGCTGCATGGTGCAGCTGGCGCTGCGAGTCGCGAAGTTCTACATGCACGAGTCATGCGGCAAGTGCACGCCTTGTAGGGAGGGCACGCGCTGGCTCGTCCAGCTGCTCGAGAAGGTCGAGAGCGGCCGCGCGGAGACAGGAGATCTGGATCTTCTCGACGCGGTCTGCGACCGGATTCTCGGCAAATCGCTGTGCGCACTCGGTGACTTTGCGGTCTACCCGGTCTCGAGCTACTTGCAGAAGTACCGCGAAGAGTTCCAGGCTCACGTCGACCAAGCGGGTTGCCCGTTCGGCGGGGAGTCGTCGGTCGAGGGAATCGTGGCGCCGATCGACGCTCACACGCACTACCCGACCGTCGAGGTGCCCGCGTGAGCCGGCTGTGGACGAATCGACGCCGTTTTGTTCCCATCAGGGTCAGACCCTGGAAAACGGGCCGTGGCACGAAGGGCCAGGCGTGAGCGCGGCGGAACTCGTCACGGTTACTGTCGACGACCGGCAGGTGCAGGTTCCGAAGGGCCTCGGCCTGGTCGAGGCGGCGCTCGCTGCCGGAATCGAGATCCCCGTCTTCTGCTACGAGCCGCGCCTCGGCGCGCCTATCGGGGCCTGCCGGATGTGCCTGGTCGAGATCGAGGGCATGCCCAAGCTCCAGGCCGGCTGCACGCTGACAGCCCAGGACGGAATGGTGATCCGCACGGCGCAGTCCTCCGACAAGGCTGCAGAAGGCCAGGAGGCCAACCTCGAGCTGATGCTCGTCAATCATCCACTCGACTGTCCCGTCTGCGACAAGGGCGGCGAGTGCCCACTCCAGGACCTCACCTTCAAGTACGGCCCGGGCGCCTCCCGCATGACCTTCGACAAACGGACCTTCGACAAGCCGATCCCCGTCAGCCCGCACATCGCGCTCGACCGAGAGCGCTGCATCCTCTGCTACCGATGCACCCGCTTTTCGGACGGGATCGCCGAAGACGGAGAGCTGGTGGCGATCAACCGCGGCGCCCAGTCGATGATCGCGACCTTCGAGGACGAGCCCTATCGCGGGCGCTTCTCCGGCAACGTGATCGAGCTCTGCCCGGTCGGCGCCCTCACGTCGACGGGCTACCGGTTCCTGGCGCGGCCCTGGGAGATCCAGAACGTGCCGACGGTCTGCGGGATGTGCCCGGTCGGCTGCAACATCTCCGCCACGACGCGCGAAGGAAAGGTGCGGCGGATCCTCTCGCGCAACCATCCCGAGGTCGACGAGGGCTGGCTCTGCGACAAGGGACGGTTCGCCTACTCGCACCTGTACGCGCCGGATCGCATCACCGACCCGGTGCTGCGCACCCGGAGACGCGGCTTCACCGAGATCGCCTGGGACGAGGCCCTCGACAGGGCGGAGCAGATGCTGCGCGACGCGGGGACGAACACGCTGGTCGCGCTTTCGGGATCGGAGACCGTCGAGCAGGCGTACGCGCTCGGGAAGCTCGTTCGCGGCGGCCTCAACGCCCACGCCGCTGTGCTGCCGGAGAACACGGACGTCGATCTCGACGCGTTTCGCGCACCGTTGTCCGCGATCAGCCAGGCTGACCTCGTCGTGGTCGCCGGCGACGAGCCCGTCGAGGAGCGGGCGCCGATCGTCGACCTCTGGCTTCGTGCCGCTCGCAGAAACGGCGCAGAGATTCGGTACACGGGTCTCGACGACGCTTCGTTCGAAGGAGCGGAGTCACCAGTCCTCATCGGCTCGGGCCTGCCCGCGTCCGACTTCGCCGCGCTCGCACACAGGCTCGGCGCGGAGCGCGCCTACTGGCTGCCCACGACCGCAAACGGACGCGGTGTGGCCGACGCGTGGTCCGCGGCATCCGACGGAGAGATGACCGACCCCGAGCCGATCAAGCTCCTCATCGTCTCCGGGGATGAGGCGGCCGCGAACCCGGACGTGCGCGCGCTCGCCGACCGAGCCGAGACCGTGATCGCAACCGCCATGTTCCAGGAGCTCGTCGTCGGTTGGGCCGATCTCGTCCTGCCCGGGACGAGCTACCTCGAGCGGGACGGCACGTACATCAACCTCGAGGGCCGGATCCAGCGCCTCCGCCGGTCGGTCATTCCTCCTACACCGGACGAGCTCGCGTGGATCTCGAAGCTCGCCGAGCGCTTCGAGGTCTTGGTTTCGCCCTATCCGTCCACCGTCTTCGAGGAGCTCTCCGAGATCTGCTACGGCGGGCTGCCGTTCGGCGCCGTCGGTGAAGCGGCTGAGCTTCCCGAACCCGTCTCGCGGGAAGCGGTCGAGCGGCCGAAGCGTGAACGCCGCGCTTCGCAAAAACCCAAGGGCTTGCTGCTCGTCACGTATCGCCCGCTCTTCTCCGGACCAGCGGTCGAGCGCACTCCGAGCTTCAGGTTTCAGCAACCCGAGGCGGAAGTCTGGCTCTCGCCCGCTGACGCCAGGCGCCTGAAGGTCGCGGACCGCGACGAGGTCGTGGTTCGCTCGAACGGCACGTCGACCACCCTTCGCGCGCGCCTCGACAGACGTCTACGCGCCGGGGTCGTCCGGGTCGCCGAACAGCACGCAGGCGACCTCGGTCCGGCCGTGGAGGTGACCACGGCGTGAACGAAGTCTGGTGGGTGACTCTGATCAAGTGCTTCATCGTCATCAACCTGGTGATGGCCACGTTCGCCTACATGACCTGGGTCGAACGCAAGGT
>JBKOXM010000216.1:0-3525 GCA_046724925.1 Actinomycetota bacterium
CAACAGCCTCGTCGGCGACGAGCCCGGTCACCAGGCGCTCGTGCCGCAGTTCATGGACCGGACGATGGACCTTCCGACGCGACCCGAGATGGAGGCGGGCCTGACAGCCTTCGCCGAGGCCGGCGGGCTCAGAGTTCGCTACCGCTGCGAATGGCGGGCGACACGGCGCGAAGACGACGGTTTCGTCATCGTGACCTCCGACGGCGAGTACCGCTCGCGTGTCTGCGTCTTTGCACTCGGGATGACACAACCGTGGCGCCCGCAGTTGGCCGGCCTCGAGGACGCTCCGCACTACGTGGACACGCACTCGCCCGAGCGCTACCGGGGCAAGAGCGTCCTGATCATCGGCAAGCGCAACTCCGGCTTCGAGATTGCCCACGGCCTGCTCCCGTGGGCACGGCAGATCACCCTGTTGTCACCGCGCCCGGTCGAGACCGGGGTGCTCGCGTTCTCGCCGCTCCGCGTGCGCTACCTCCAGCCCTACGAGGAGTACGCCCGCGGAGGGGCTGGGACATTCGTCCTCGACGCGGCGCTGGAACGGGTGGAGGTCGGCGCGGACGGTTACCGAGTCCACGCCGGAGGGACGACTCGGCCCGGTCGGCTCGAGCTCGAAGGTGACGCGCTCGTCCTCGCGACCGGATTCCAAACGCCGCTGCTGGACCTCCCTCAACTCGGCGTCGCGACGGTTCGCGAGGGCCGCCTGCCGGCTCAGACTCCGTACTGGGAGAGCGTCTCCGTTCCCGGTATCTACTTCGCCGGCAACGTCACGCAGGCGGCGCGCGGACTCGCGCGGTACGGCGCGACGGCCAACTCGAGCTCCGTGAACGGCTTTCGCTACAACGCGCGCGTCCTGGCACGCCGGATCGCCGAGAAGCACTTCGGGGTCGAGTTCGACCGCACCCGCCTCGCTTCCGACCAGGTCGTGCCGTTCCTGCTTGGCGAGCTCGCGCGTGCGCCGGAGCTGTGGGTTCAGAAGGGCTACCTCGCGCGCGTGCTCACCTTCGATGGTGAAGCACGTGACGAAGGAATCCTTCCGCTGGAGGACTTCGTGGACAGCGGAGGCCCTGATGCGGCCGCAGTCTCGATCGAGTTGGACGCCGAGGCCACGATCGTGCCGATGGTGTACGTCCGCACCGGCGGCCGCATCTCCGAGCACGTCCTGCCGCCGCATCTGCTGTACAAGTTCGAGAGCGACGAGCACAGCCGCGAGCTCGAAGCGCTTCTTCGACCGCTGACCGGGTAGGAGAGTTCGGCGAAATACAACGCTGATTCGTCGAGCCGCGCTGCTCGGCCCGGCTTGCTGAGGAAAGTGCGATTCGCTTGCGCCGCACTTTCCGCCGGAAATAGAACTACCAACCTGAATCGAGGAAGCGAGGAAACCGCAGGCGGCGAGACGCGCGGCGTAGCGGGCGGCGACTCGTCGCCGCCGCGGAGTGCGCAGGTTCGAGCGCGCCGCCCGCGCGGAGCGCGCGCGACGCGCGATCCCCTACCAGCCGCGGGTTTCGAGCAGCTCGTGTTCCGGGATTGCGGCGGCCGAGAGTCCACTCATCGCATCGCCGAGTCCCTGCGACACGCGCGCGAGCACCTCGGGATCGCGGAAGTGCGTCGTCGCTTCGACGATCGCCTTCGCCCGCTCGGAGGGGTTCCCCGACTTGTAGATGCCGGAACCGACGAACACGCCGTCGGCGCCGAGCTGCATGCAGAGCGCCGCGTCGGCGGGGGTCGCAATCCCGCCGGCCGTGAACGTCACCACGGGTAGGCGGCCGTTTTCGGCCACCCACTTCACGAGCTCGTAGGGCGCCTGCAGCTCCTTCGCCTCGCTGTAGAGCTCGTCCGGGGCAAGGGAGCCGAGCCGGCGGATGCCGCCGAAGACCGAGCGCATGTGGCGAACCGCATTGACGATGTCACCGGTCCCTGCCTCGCCCTTGGTGCGGATCATCGCCGCGCCCTCGGCGATCCGGCGCAGGGCCTCGCCGAGGTTGCGGCAGCCACAGACGAACGGGATCGTGAACTGCCACTTGTCGATGTGGTGCTCCTCGTCCGCGGGCGTCAGCACCTCGGACTCATCGACGTAGTCGACCTCGAGCGCCTCTAAGATCTGGGCCTCGACGAAGTGGCCGATGCGCGCCTTGGCCATCACGGGGATCGTCACGGCCTCCTGGATCTCTTGAATCTTCTCGGGATCGGCCATGCGCGCGACGCCGCCCTGCGCACGGATGTCGGCGGGGACGCGCTCGAGCGCCATCACCGCGACGGCGCCCGCGTCTTCCGCGATCCGCGCCTGCTCCGCGGTCGTGACGTCCATGATCACGCCGCCCTTCAGCATCTCGGCGAGACCGGTCTTCACGCGCATCGTCCCGAGCTCGAGCATCGGGAGAAGTCTAGCCAGGGTCGAGCACCCGGCCGGGCGGGCGGGTCAGTCCGGCACGCAGTCCGGATCGTCGGCGCCCGGCAGACGGGAGAGCAGCTCAGCCAGCTGCTCGAGCTCCGACTCGTTCAGGTGCTCGCAGAAGATCGTCTCGATCCCCGCCACGTGCGTGCTCGCGGCCTCGCGCAGCTTCTCGTAGCCGGAATCGGTGAGCTGCGCGTAGCTGACGCGCGCGTCCGTGTCGCACTGGGCGCGCTCGACGAAGCCCGCCCTTTCGAGGCCATCGAGCAGCCGAGTGATCCCGGAGGGCGTCAGGAGCACGCGCTCGGCGAGATCGACCCGTCGCAGCCTCCGCTCGGGGGCGCGCGCCAGGTAGAGCAGCACCTCGTAGTCGTTCAGCGTCAATCCGTGTTGATTGACGAGGTCCGCGTTCAGCGTCCCGGTGACGGCCGCATGAGCGCGCAAGAAGCGCACCCAGGCTCGAAACGTCGCGGTCTCGCTAAATACTTGCGTACTCAATCTTTCTCCCGTAAACTATTTGACAGCTCAACTATATCCCAAGGAGGATCGCATGCCCAGCGTAGAGACCCCGTCAGCCGTCCGCCTCCCCCAGGGGACGTGGAACGTCGACCCTGCTCATTCGACTGTCGAGTTCGTCGTACGCGACTTCATCGTGGCGGGTGCGACGGTGCACGGCCATTTCACCGACTTCGAGGGCCGGCTCGAGGTCGATTCCGACCGCGTACGTGCGTCCGGCGTGATCCGGACGCCCAGCGTTGCGACGCATCAGGACAGGCGCGACGAGCACCTCCGGTCGGAGGACTTCCTGGACGCACGACGGTTCCCCGAGATTCGGTTCGACTCGACAGCGATCGAGACGAGCTCCGAGGGCGAGCTCAGGATCGCCGGCGACCTGACCATCCAGAACAGCGCCATTCCCGTCGAGCTCGAGGCCAACTTCCGCGGCCCGCTCACCGACCAGTGGGGCAACGAACGGGTGGCTCTCGAAGCGCGCGGAAGCCTCGAGTGGGGCGAAACCAGCGTCGATCTGATTGCGGACGTCTCCGCGATTCGAGGCTGACGTGAAGGTTCTGGGATTCGCCGGCAGCCTCAGGAAGGCGTCGTACAACCGGGCCTTGCTTCGGGCTGCCCAGGAG
>JBKOXM010000102.1:0-2008 GCA_046724925.1 Actinomycetota bacterium
CTCTCTCGCTGACGCTGCGCGCATCCCGCAACCGGCCCGCCAATCTCGCGCTTGGGGTGCTGTTCACGCTCGTCAACGTCAGCAACCTCCTCGGCGAAAGTTGGGTCTACTACTTCCTGTTCGGTCTCCTCGAGATCGCACTTACGCTGACGATCGTCGCGACCGCTTGGAACTGGCCCCGCCGCGACGCATCAGCGGCCGCCGCGTAGACAGCACCCGGGCCAGCCGCGCCTGCCGTCCTAGATCCGCGCGATCTCCGGCACGAGGCGGCCGTCGTCTCCGACGTGCGCGTTCCACGCCTTGAAGCTCGGCTCCAGCTCGTGCAGCTCATGCCCGCGCTCGGCCAGGCGGACCGGCTGCGCGGAGTCGAAGCTGACTCGGTACTGGTACCAGGAGATGTCCCAGGCGACGGTCACGACGAGCTCCGAGCGAACGCCCGAGAGAGCGATGATGCTCGCCTTCGGCTCACCCAGGCTCTTCGCGATTCCTCCCACTGTCCGCCGGTACGCACTCGCGTTGAAGAGGTCGGCGGCCTCGACCATGGCGAGCTCGGGTTGCGACAGCCGGCGCAGGATCGGCTCGGAGGCCACGGTCTCGGGCTGAGCGCTTCGACGCGGCTCTAGCAGGGTCGAAAGCGAGAGGCGTTTTCGGCGCCGTTCGGGCGGAACGGTCGGCGAGGTCGGAGTGCCCTCCTTGACCCAGCCGGACTCGAGGGCCACGTCCTGGCACAGCGGACACACGTCGACGAAGTCCTCGCCGCCGTTCGGCGAGAAGCGAATCGACCGCTCACCCGTGAGCAGCGAACGCTCGCAGATCGCGCAGGTCCGCGTCACGGCCTCCCTCCCTGTGATGCGCACGGCGTCTCGACTATAGCCCCGACCGCGAGACTGGCTGACGGTGCTACTGTCTTCTACATGTGTGTTTTACATGTAGGAGACGAATGAGAGGCCGACGCATGCGCGGGGCGCGTTGCCGCTTTCCTCTTCGCCCCGGCCACTGGGCCGTTCGCGCCCGCGTGGAGCGCTTCACCGAGCCTGCGCTCCTCCTGCTCCTGCGCGAGCGTCCAACGCATGGTTACGAGCTCCTCGAGGCGCTCCCCGAGCTGACGGGAGAGGAGCGCGTCGACATGGGCAACCTCTATCGCGTCCTGCGCGCGCTCGAAGAGGAGGGAATCGTCGCGTCCGAGTGGCGTGAAGACCTCCCCGGCCCGAGCAAGCGCACCTACGAGCTCACGCCCGCCGGCCGCCGCCTCCTCGACGAGTGGTCCGATGCCCTGGGGCGCGCGCAGGCTCGCATCTCGACCTTTCTCGATCGCTACCGGGAGGAGGTGAACAGTGCACGGACGTAGACACAGGGGACCGTGGCGCGGCCGCGGTCTCGGGCAGCGCTGGTACGAGCGCGACAACGTGCTCGAGCGGCTCGAGAGCTACCAGCGAGACCTCGAGCAAGAACTCGCCGACGTCTCCGACCTCATCCGCAGGCTGCGGGAAGGCGAGACCGAGACGGCAAGCGTCTGACCGCGGAGAACGCTTCGCGTCCTCGGCGGTCTAGGTAGTCGGCGGGAGGCGGAGCCTCTCGCCGACTAGGCCTTGACTTCCTCCTTCTCCTTCTTCGTCTCGGAGATCACCTTCTGGGCGATGTGCGAGGGGACCTCCTCGTAGCGGAGGAAATGCATGTGGTAGTCCCCGCGCCCGCCGGTCAGCGACGTCAGCGACTGCGAGTACGTGAGGATCTCGGCCATCGGCACCTCGGCCTTGATCGTCGTCATGCCGCCCGCCGGCTCCATTCCCTGGAGGCGTCCGCGGCGCGAGTTGAGATCGCCGTTGACCGCGCCCACGGCGTCGTCCGGGACGGTCACGTCCACCTCCATGATCGGCTCGAGCAGTACGGGATCAGCCTGCTCGTAGGCGTTCTTGAATGCCATTGAGCCGGCGATCTTGAACGCCATCTCCGAGGAGTCGACAGTGTGGTACGACCCGTCGACCAGCCGTACGCGGACGCCTTGCAC
>JBKOXM010000025.1:0-6356 GCA_046724925.1 Actinomycetota bacterium
GAGTCGCCGTTGAGTACGGCGAGTCCGTCCTCCGCTTCGGCGGTCGCGCGGCCACCGAGCTACTCCCTTTGCTCCTTCCGCTCCTCGACGGGACCCGTACGGTCAGCGAGCTCGCGCAGGTTCTGGGGAAGCCGATCCGCCCCGCGATCGAGAACACGCTCACACTGCTGGCCGAGCATCGAGTTCTCCTAGACGGCGTACCTTCGGAGGCCTCGGCGCTGCTTGCGCGCACGGCTGCGCACTACGCCGCCGGCGAAATCGGCGGTCGCGACGAGTCTGGTGTGGCTACGTCGCTTCGCGAGGCGAGCGTGGTGGTCGTGGGCAATGGACCGCTCGCCGGCGAGGTCCTTCGGCTCGTGCGTCTCTGTGGGGTCGGAGACGTCTACCCGCAGGGCTGGGAGCCAATCGAGGAGGGTCGAGCATTCGCAATCGCGGCGCCAGAGGCATCCGAACTCGCGGAACTTTCTTCGTGGAACACCGCCTGCTTGAGGTCCGCGACGACATGGCTTCAGCTCTTGCCGTTCAACGGCCGGTTTGCGGTCATCGGGCCGGTGTACGTGCCTGGTCAGACCGCGTGCTACGACTGTTACCGGCTGCGCAGGCGGGCCAACCTGGCTTTCTCAGACGAGTTCTGGGCGCTGGAGAAAGTGGTTGCTTCCCGCGGCTCGACCCCGGCCCTCGACGCCCTGATCGGCGGTGCGGCTGCCGATCTGGCCCTCCGCTGGATCCTCGCACAGGATCCTCAGCTGCCCGGTCGCCTCTTCACGGTTCGGTTCGACGACGGACTGGAGCTGGACGCGCACGACGTCCTCCGTGTCCCGCGGTGTCCTTCCTGCTCCGGCGTCGCCGAGCTTGCGGGCCCGCTGCCCTGGGCGGAGGCCGCGTGAGCGCGGTCGCACTTCGCCCAATCGGACCGACTCCACTCGAGGAGAGTCTTGCGCGGTTGGAGCGGCTCGTTTCGCCGCTCACCGGTGTCGTGCGGCGACTCTGGGAGCCGCTTCCGTCGCCGACTGAGCCCGCGCTTGTGCGCACCGCCGCCGACGTGACTGCCGGCGGCGAACTGCTCGGCGCCTCGCTCCAGCATCTGCGCGAGGGAACCGGCGGCGCCGGCGTGAATCGCAAGGCGGCTCGGGCAGCCGCGATCGGCGAGGCGGCGGAGCGCTACTCCGCGGCGTTCGTTCCCTCCGCCTCGATCGTTCGAGCGACGGCCCGCGAGCTCGGAGGGGGTGCCGTTCCGCCTGAGTCCTTCGCT
This sequence comes from Actinomycetota bacterium, assembly GCA_046724925.1. Lineage (GTDB taxonomy): Bacteria > Actinomycetota > Thermoleophilia > Gaiellales > Gaiellaceae > JBKOXM01. Next base: position 1,253 of record JBKOXM010000025.1, read on the forward strand.
CTCTTCTCGGAGGCGCAGTACCGCCGGAAGAGCTTTCCGTTTCAGAAGTTCACGCGCGATACGCCAGTGTCCTGGACGCAGGGGTTTTCCTTGCCCGGCGGCGAGCCGGCTCTCCTGCCCTCACAGCTCGTCTACCTCCGTGACGGCCGCGTCGGGTCGAGCGAGATCCCGATCGGCTACGCCACCAGCAACGGGCTTGCCTGCGCGCCGACCTTGGAGGAAGCCCTGCTGGGTGGCCTGCTCGAGGTGCTCGAGCGCGACGCATTTCTTCTCACCTGGCATGGGCGCCTGTCGTTGGCGCGGCTCGACTGGTCTTCTCATCGCGAGCTGCTCGACCTCGAGGAGCGATATTGCACCCCGACCGGGCTTCGCTACGAGCTGGTCGACCTCGGCACGTTCCACAACGTCCCAACCGTCGCCGCAGTCGTGCGCGGGCGTCCGCCCTGTGGTGCGTTCGCGGTCGGAGCTGCCTGCCACCCGACGATCGAGGTTGCGTGGCGAAAGGCGTTGTCCGAGGCCTTCTCGGTCGAGGCGTGGGCTCGTGCGCTCGTCCGAGCCGACCCGACCCGAACGTTCCGCCCCGACTTCGACGACATCCGTGTGTTCGCCGACCACGTTCACTTCTACGCCGACGCGGCCCGTGCTGCGCGTGCAGGCTTTCTCGACGGTTCCCCCAAGACCAGGCCGGTCGCCGAGATCGAGCCTCTCGTCGGCGGCGATGTGCGCACGCAGATCGAAGGCTTGACTTCGCGCATCGAGCGTTCCGGGCAAGTCGCCTACGCGATCGACGTCACCTCGCCAGACGTTCATGAGGCCGGCCTGCGCGTCGCGAAGGTGATCGTCCCTGGGTTCTGCCAGCTGGATGCCGACTATCGGTACCGATTCCTGGGTGCCGACCGCCTGCTGACGGCTGCTTGGCGATGCGGCCTGCGCGACGCGCCGCTCACGGTTGAAGAACTCAACAAGGACCCTCACCCCTTTCCGTGAGCGAATCGGCCACCATCCGTTGGTCGGATGTCGTCTATGGCCCCAATGGGGTCGCGCTCGACGACCCGGCCGAGCTCTTCCACGAGGCCTCGAGCGCATACCCTGCCTTCGCCGCGCGTCAGGCGGCGGGCGTGCTCCGGCTGGCGGCGAGTCCTGATCTGCGCGCAACCGCTACTCGGGCGGTGAAACGGCATCTCCAAGCGGATCGGGTGGCTCTACCACCGCCGCGGATCCCTCGAGCTCGTCTGGACGAGCTCGTGCGCACTCGTCGTTCCGAGCGTGCCTTCGGCGTCGGAGTGATCGAGGTGGAGCAACTTTCCGCTCTCCTGCACGCCGCTTACGGCGTCACGCGCCCAGGAGCCCAGCCTCTCCGAAGCGTGCCCTCGGGAGGCGCGCTCTATCCGCTCGAGCTCTATCTGCTCGCGTCCCGAATCCGGGGTCTCGAGCGAGGGCTGTACCACTTCGACCCGCTCGCGTTCGATCTGGAGGTGCAACAAGTCGGCGTCGACGTCGCACCCCTGCTCGACGCGATGATCTACCGGGAGCCGGTCGCGCAGGCCCAGGCGGTCGTTTTCGTCACCGCGATGTTCTGGCGCACGAGGTTCAAGTATGCGCAGCGCGGCTACCGCTTCGCCCTCCTCGAGGCCGGGCACGTCGTCCAGAACCTGCTCCTGTGCGCGACGGCGTTTGGCTTCGGATCTGTCCCACTCGGCGGCTTCTACGACCGGCAGGTGTCTCGATTCCTCTCGATCGACGGCGTCAACGAGGCGCCGCTCTATGTCGTCTGCATCGGACGCCGGGTTGAGTAAGGCGCGGCGATTCTGGTCTGCACGGTGCGCCGAGGTCGTGGTGGGCGCGATTCTGGTCGGCCTTCTGAACTGCGGCGACTCGAGGGTTGCGCCGGCAACGGCGGTCGCGTCAGGCGCGCTCGTTGCTCTCGCGCTCGGCGTCGTGGCGCTCCGTATCCGGGCTCCGATCGGCCGGCGCACATCGGGTCCGGCACTCGCAACCGGCATCTACCTGACGTTTCGCGCTGCGTTCGAGGAGGTCGTCTGGCGACTGACCGTGACCGGCCGCCTCGCCGCCGCGGCCGGATGGCCCCTGGGGCTGGCCGTCGGTTCGGTCGGCTTTGCCGTCGCACACGCCCGAAGGGGGCGAGCCGCCGTCCTGATCCACGTTCTGACCGGATTCGCGTTCGGCGGCCTCTATCTTGCGACGGGGCGCCTTGTCGCTCCGGTCGTCGCGCACGGGCTCTACAACCTGGTCCTACTCCGCGCGAGTTTGCGGGCGTCCGGATGACCGCGGTGGCCGAGCTCGACGAGGCCTGGAAGCACTTCGGCGAAGTCGTCGCGCTCGCAGGCGTCTCGTTCCAGATCGAGGATGGCCAAGTGGCAGCCCTCTTGGGGCCGAACGGAGCCGGCAAGACGACGGCGATCAGCCTCCTGTTGGGCTTACGGGCGCCGGATCGCGGTAGCGCGCATCTCTTCGGCTCCGATCCGAAGCGGTCCAGTCCGCGGCGGCGACTGGGCGTGACACCGCAGGACGTCGCGTTTCCGCCGACGGTGACGGTCGACGAGGTCATCGACCTCGTCCGGCGCCACCACCTCGACCCGTATCCGACTGGGGACGTTCTCGAACGATTCGGGCTGGCCAAGCTTCGGCGGCGCAAGGCCGGCGGCCTCTCGAGCGGGGAGCGACGGCGCCTCGCGCTCGCCCTCGCGTTCGCTGGGCGGCCGGACCTTGTCATCCTCGACGAGCCGACGGCCGGTCTCGACCTCGAGGCTCGGCACCTCTTCTGGCAGACACTCCGAGAGTTCAACCGAGGAGGCGGCGCCATCCTCCTCACGACGCACTACCTGGAGGAGGCGGAGACGCTGGCGGAGCGCGTCGTCGTCCTGAACCGCGGTCGCGTTATCGCTGCTGGAAGCGTGAGCGAGGTGGCGGGCTCGATTGGTATCACGCGTGTTCGCTTCGAGGCGCGTTCCCTGCCTGCGCTTCCGGGCATCGTCCATGCCGAGCGCGACGGCGATGCCTGGGTCCTCGACTGCCGCGATTCGGACGCAGTCGTGCGCCGCCTCGTCGGTGCGAATGTGCCCTTTCGCGCCCTCCAGATTCGAGCGGTCAGTCTGGAGGAGGCGTTTCTCGCGCTCACCGCCGCGCCGTGAATCTCGTCTTCGCGCATGCTCGCATCCAGGCGCTCGAGCTCGTGCGGTATCCGGCCTTCGTCATTCCGACGATGGTGTTGCCTGCGCTGTTCTTCCTGCTGTTCGCCGCGCCGCGAGCCAACCCCGCCAACGCCGAGACGTTCACGGCGCTCTACGCCGGTTTCGCGGTCCTCGGTGTCGCGTTCTTTCAGTTCGGGGTCGGGATCGCAGCGGAGCGCGCCTCGCCGTGGGAGCTTTTCCTCCGCACCCTTCCCGTCGCACCGCTGGCCCGTTTCGCATCCCGGCTGCTCGTCGCACTCGCTTTTGCCGGCGGGGCTGCACTCTGCGTCGTGCTCGTCGCACTGGCCGTGGCGCCTGTCGAGCTCGCGCCCGCCCGCTGGTCTGCGCTCGTGGCCGCCCTGCTGCTCGGAGGGATTCCGTTCGGTCTGCTCGGCATCGCGATCGGCTACGCCGTCGCTCCGCGTGCAGCTCTCCCGCTGGCGAACCTCTTCTATCTCCTGCTCGCCTACGCCGGCGGTCTGTGGACGCGGCCCTCCGCGCTTCCGGATCGGGTCGCCACGATCTCGCCGCTGCTCCCGACGCGACAGTGGGCCGACGTTCTTTCGGCGGCGGTGACGGCGAGCGCGCTCTCGTTGACGGCGATCGGCGGTCTGGCCGCCTACACGGTGCTCTTCGGCGTCGTCGCGCTGGCCGCCTATCGGAGAGACGAGGGTGAGCGCTTCGCCTAATCTCAGCCGGTGCAGCTGCGGCCGACGATCGAGGCGGACCTTTCGGCCGCCTACGAGGTCTTCCGCGAGGCGATCGGTGAGCTGTACAAGCGGCATCGGTTGCCGCCGCCCGGGCCGCCGCTCGAGGTCTTCGCCTCGATGCAGGGTCATCTGCTCCGAACGGACGACGAGCGTTGCCACGTCGCGGTCGAAAATGGCCGTGTCGTCGCGTTCGCGTCCGCCATGGGGCGAGGACCCGCGTGGCATCTCGCCTCGCTGTTCGTCTTGCCGGAGTTCCAGGGGCGAGGACTCGGTCGTGAGCTCCTCGATCGCGCGTGGGGGAACGGGTTCGATTGGCGCGCGACGCTGACCGACGCGATCCAGCCGATCTCGAACGGCATGTATGCGCGCCGCGGGCTGATTCCGACCGCGCCGATTCTCCATCTCGTCGGCGCCGCGAACCCTGTCTCGCCGAACGAGCTGGAGCCGGGCGACGCCGATCCGGTCGCGCTTGCCACACTCGACCAAGCGGCCTACGGCTTCGACCGCGACGTCGACCACGCGTACTGGTCGCAGCACGCGCCTGCGACCCTGTGGCTGCGAGGCGGCGAGCCGGCTGGGTACTCGTACGCCTGGCCGAACGGCCGGATCGGGCCGGTCGCAGCCGTCGATGAGGAGACAGCCGGGCTCGCACTGACGGCTGCGCTCGCGAGGCGCGGGAGCGGTCCCGCCGTCGTGGTCGCCCCCGGAACGGCGGCGGCGCTGGTCCAGGCAGCGCTCGCGGCCGGCCTGCGCTTGCACGCGCCACCGGGTCTCCTCCTGCTGTCACCGCGGACGAAGCCGCCGAACGCCCTCGCGCTCTCGAGCTACACGCTTCTGTGACCTACTACCTCGTCTTGAGAGAGCCCGGGGCGGCCTGGAACTCCGAGCTCGACATGCGAAAGCAGGAGCGATGGCAAGAGCATGCGACGTTCATGGACGCGCTTGCGGACGACGGGTTCATTGTCCTCGGCGGGCCGATTGGCGACGGGCGACGGTTCGCGCACGTTGTCGCTGCCGGACACCAGGAAGAGATCGAGCAACGGTTCGCTCACGATCCGTGGACGGATATGGGCTTGCTGCGCATCGCGGCGATCGAGCCGTGGGACGTCCTGCTGCTCCATCCTGCGCTGAGGCCGGGCTAGCGGAACGCTCACGGGCGCTGGAGCGGCCGCTTGCTCTCGCGCCTGGTGCCGGATCGGAGCC
>JBKOXM010000225.1:0-9875 GCA_046724925.1 Actinomycetota bacterium
GGTAACCGGAGTACATCGAGGCGTAGGACGCCGCCGGAAAGTGCGTCGCCGGCGTCTCGAGCCGGTGCGAGACACCTCGCCGGCGAAGCTCGGCCAGCGTCGGCATTCGGCCCTCCTCGAGGAGGCGCTCGAGAAGGGGAACGCTGAGCGCGTCCAGCTGGAGAATTGCGAGCACGGCGCGCGACTCTAGCGAGCCGCTGCGTTCCCTTCGACGAAGCGTTCCGGGGACTCGAGGAACTGGTGCGAGCCGTGAAGGCCGGCTGACCTCCGTGCGGCCTCCAACACGGACATGACCGCGACCCCGTCGGAGGCAGCAGCGAGCGCCGGCTCGTGTCCGCCGTGCACGAACCGGGCGAACGCCTCCAGTTGTCGCGCGAGGGACGCGACCAGGACATGGGAGCCGGGACCACGCCGAGCCCTCGCGCGCAAGCCGACCAGAACGCCTCCCGCCGTATGAGCGCCGACTCGGCGACCCACGGCCCGGACGACCACCCGCTCGCGGTAGTAGACGGAGGTCGTCGTGCACGCGATTCGCGCGACGCCGCGGTCGTCGGCCAGCTCGAGTCGGAGGCGGGCGCGCCGTTCGGAGACTTCGGCCTGGAGGCCGGCGACCTCGACGCCCGAGATCCACCGGACGAGGTCTATGAGGTGAGGCCCGAGGGCCAGGAGGGCGTCGTCGCGCCCAGAGTACGGCCGCCACGACGATGCACGCGTACGAAGCTCAACGTCGATCTCGAGCGGCCCGGACGGCGGCGTCGCTGCCCTGAGGCTTGCGATACCCGGCTCGAAGCGGCGGTTGAAGCCAAGCCGGGGAGCGGGATCGAGTTGCGCGAGCTCCAAGGCCCCTACCAGGTCGGTTGCAGGCGGTTTCTCGATCAACGTCGGGAGACCGTGCGCGGCGGCGATCCGTGCGTCGGCCACATGAGCATCCGCGGGAGTCGCCACGACGAGCGCGTCGATCACTCGCGCCGCAACGAGCTCCTGAGCTCCGGGAAATGCGGGCAGATCGGGCGCCAGCGCGCGCGCACGCGCGAGGTCGACGTCCGCGACAGCCGCAAGCCGCACGCCCTCGGCTGTCGCGATCGCAGGCACGTATGCGCGCTCGGCGAGTCGCCCGCACCCGACCAGGCCTAGACGAAGCGGCACGGTGCGACCCGCGTCCGCGGCAAGGTGGGCCGGGCAGGATTCGAACCTGCGACCTTGGGATTAAAAGTCCCCTGCTCTGCCAGCTGAGCTACCGGCCCTCGCCGTTCAGTGTAGGGGCGGTTGTGCTTTCTCGGCGCTCGCGTTCCCAAGCGTCGATCAGGCCTTCGACGTGCCGTCGCTGGGTTTCCGAGAACGCAAATCCTGCGAGCAGCCGGCGCGCCTCCTGGGGATCGTCGTTCGCCACCGCCGCCTCGAGGTGCTCTCGCACCGGCGTGGGCTCGCGCAGCTGACGCCGCAGCCAGCGAAGGAGGCTGACGGTTGCTGCCCGGTTTGTCATGAGAGGCTTCAACATAATGTGCTTCGCCGTCGGGGTGCGATGGGCGAGCGCGAGAGAAGGACGCAGGGAGCGCCCATATGCAGTGCCGTATGGGTGCGACTGAGGAGACGGTCTCGTGCCGCACAGCGCGGTCCGGCGGCACAAGCCTCATTGTGTTGGAGCCTCTAAGGGGTCATGGCGGTCGTTTGGGCGAGGGTACTCTGTTCCAGACGCCCCCATCGACTAGCGGCCTAGGTCGCCACCCTTTCAAGGTGGTAGCACGGGTTCGAATCCCGTTGGGGGCACTCCCGTCGAAGATCCGGCCCGCTTCGCGGCCAACAGCATCTTCGACGGCTCGTCTCCTACGGAGTTGCGTCTGTGGCCCCCGCCGTCATGCCGGCGGCGGCGGCGAAGAGTAGGCCGTCGACGTGGTCGATTATCTGACCCGCGCGGTGAAATGCTTCGCGGCCCGCCCAAAGTCGGTGCTCGCCGCGATCGTTCCTCTCAGTCTCTTTCCTTTGGCATTCGCCGGGATTCGCCAGACGCAGTGCGCCGTGCTCGCGCGAAAGCTCCTGGCAGACGTCTTCAGCGCCATGCGACCGATCGTGGCCGCGCAGCTGATACGGGCGTAGTCGGCCGGATCGCCGTCGGCACGTACTTGCAGTGCGGCTGCGAACGACCTCCCGGCGCGCGGTGAGCTCGGGCGCAAGGTCAGCCGACCTGCCGACGGCTGTCGTGAGCGAGCACCACTTACGAGCTCGATCGTTCCGGCCGAGCGGTCGCGTAGGAAGACGTCGGATGTCTCATTGGTATCGCCGCTGACGAGGTTCGACGCAAGCGAGTAGAACGCGACGAAGCGCCCATCCGCGTTCAGCGGCCCGGCACCCGTGTAGCTCGACGTGTTCGCCTCGACCCCGCTCGTCGCGACACTCACCAGTTCGGTTACACCCGCGCGGACGTCGCGGACGAGAACGCGATTCGCCCACGAAAATGCGACGACGCCACCATCAACCGAGATCGTCGGGTTGGAGCTGCCCCCCGGTGAGCTGCGCTCCGTCGGAGGCGATGCTGACCCGCGTCGTCCGCGTCTCCAACCGATCGCGCACGAACACGTCGGCGCTCGTGCGGCCGGGCCCGGGCGCGTTCGTATCGTCGGGGACGAGGTTCGTAGCCCAAGAGACGAAGGCCACGAAGCGGCCGTCGGCGCTCAGGCTCGCTGTGTGGCTCAGATGATTCGGAGGCGCTCCGCCCATTCCGACGCTGACGACGTCCTTCGCACCGGTCGTCCGGTCGACGACCACGATGACGTCCGAGGCGACCTCTGCCACTCGGGCCGCGAAGGCGACGTAGCGGCCGTCGGCGCTGATCGACGGCCAGGAACCCGCGCCGACGTGCTCCGTCCGTCCGGCGACTCGATCCCTCACGAAGACGTCGGAGACGTCGGCCTCTCCTCCGCCGAGGTTGGACGCGCGCGAGGAGAAGGCGACGAAGCGCCCGTCGGCGCTGATCGCGGCGTGGACGCTCGGGGCGTCACCCGGCGTTCCGGCAGTCGACACGGAAACGAGCTCCGTCGAGCCGCCGACGCGATCGCGCACGAAGATGTCCTCGACGCTGTTCGTGTCGCCGGGGACGAGATTCGACGCCGTCGACCACATGACGACGAACCGGCCGTCCGAGCTAATCGCGTCCAAGCCCGTATCGGCGTTCGCTTGCTCGTCGGCGGTGCTAATGCTCACCCGCTCGGTCGTCTTGCGGGCCAGGTCGCGAACGAATACGTCGAACACGCCGTTCGTGTCTCCCTTGACCAGATCGGATGCCTCGGAGGCGATCGCGACGAAGCGCCCGTCGGCACTGATGGCAGCGTTGCCGCTCGAGCCGTTGCCGGGCCTTGCCGCCGTCTGTGAGACCGTGGGAGGTCTAACGCCGAAGCTCGCGGACGGCATGGTCGCGGCCAGCGACACCCCCGCCAGCATTGCCAGAAATGACCATCCCGACACAACGCAACGGTACGCAGGATGCGTAAGGAACGGGTGTTGCCCGGGTTAAGACTCCGAATCGGCGTGCAGCGGCGACGAACCGTCTCGTCACGGTCGGGCTGGCGCCCCCACCACGCGACCGAGAAACTCTCTGCACGTGAAATGGCTGGAGTGGGCAGTGCGGGCGCTTGCGGCGCTCGTCTTCGGTTGTTGGATCCTGATCGCGTCGGTTCACGTCGACGACGCGTACGCGCACGATCACACCGCTGGCGCGTGGCTGGCGCTGGCTCGATACACCAACGAGGGCGTCCTCTACCCGCCGCTCTACGACGGCTCGAACTTCGGGGGCACGCGGTTCATGCCGCTGCAGTTCGTGCTGCACGCGGGCCTCGCCAGGCTGACCGGCGAGTACCTCGTGTCCGGAAAGCTGCTCGCGTACGCGGGCTTCGTTGTCCTGCTGGCTTTGACGTTCGTACTTGCGCGCCGCCTGGCTAACTCGGCTACGGTCGCACTGGGCCTGCTTGCGGCGATCCTGGTCACACGTACGGGTTCCTTGGCGGGGACAGCAGTCCGTGGAGACGCCCTTCCGGTCGCGCTCCAGCTCGGGGGTGTAACCCTTGCGACACGCTCCTCGCGGGCTGCTACGGCTGGCGCAGGCTGCCTTTGCGCGCTCGCGATTCTGGGCAAATCGAGCGCGCTTTGGGCCACGCTTGCGATCAGCGTTTGGCTCGGAGTGTCCGAGCGGCGACGGCTTGCGCTCTTCCTCGTCTGCTTCGGCAGCGTCCTCGGCATCGGGCTCGCTCTCTTCGAGCTGCTCTCGGACGGACGCATGTCCGACAACATTCTTGGCTTCTCGTCCGCGGGACTCGGCGATCCCGTCTCGATCGCACGGGATGGCTCAAACAAGTTCGTCTCGTACGCCGAGCGTTTTGCGGATGCGGTTTGGCTCCTCGTTCCGCTGGCCCTGGCCGGACTCTTTCTCGCGGTCCGGCGTAGGCGGCTGACCATCTACCACGTCTCGTTCTTGATCGCGCTCCCGATGGTGGTCGCTGAGCTGGCCGACACTGGAGTGAGCTGGAACCATCTCATCGACCTCGAGGTCTTGACCGCACTCCTCGTGGCCGACCTCTACGGTGCTCCGAACGGAGTGAGTGGGCCGATCGTGCGCACCATTGTTCTGATCGGGCTCATCTGGGGCATCGGAACTTCGTTTCAGCTTCAAACACGGAGCGATGCGGAGGATGCGGCCCGCGAGCTCGTCGGGCGTGGCGCGGTCTACGAAGGCAGACCGTTGGCGAATCAACTCGAGACCACCGACGTCTTCCTGGCGGAAGACCCCTACCTCTCCGTCTCTCGCGACCAGGATCCGGTCGTTCTCGATCCGTTCATGCTCCTTCGGATCCTGCGCGACCACGAAGACTGGGAGGCCGACCTCGTTCAGAGAATCGAAGGTCGGCGTTTCACGAAGATCGTGCTGACGCGACGACTCGACCTCACCGACCGTTGGTGGCGTGACTACCACTTCGGCCCGAGGGTCGTCAGTGCGGTTGCCCGCAACTACCGTCAGTCGCGCCAGATCGGTCGGTACTGGATCTACGTACCCGAATCGCAACGGCCGTAGGCGCGATCTCCGCCGTCGCACACGCGGAGGGCGAGGACCGGAGTTAAGCCGCAGGCTTCCGGCCGAACACGAAGTAGAGGATCGTCCCGAGGATTGGAAGGATGATGACGATCAGAAGCCAGGCCCCTAGTTGCCCGCGCGAGAACGAGGCGCGTCGTCGAACCATGTCGACGATCGCGACGATCCAGGCGATGGTCGCAACGACCCCGAGGAGCCAGAGCCAGTCCACCGCCCAACTCTATGGCGCTGGCGACGCAGACGTCCGTTGATGGCGCGAGTGTGCAAGTCGTGCCGCGGCGGCTGCCGACGGGCGGTTGGGAGTGCATCTACGGGTCAATGAGCGGCCGTGAGGGATAAGCTTACGTCAGGAAAACCTGACGCAGAGCGAGGTGGCGTGATGGCTGTAATGAAGGCGCCGAGGTTACGGGTCGTCGGTCGCGGTGATCGCCTGCGATTGAGGACGCTCGGCGATTGGCAGTCGGACCCGATCGGCGCTCTACAGGAGTGCCGTCGAGCAGCGACGGCCTTGGAGAAGGCGTTGACGCAAACCGTCGTCGCGGCGCGCGATGCGGGCCACAGCTGGACGGCGATCGGCGATGCCCTCGGGGTGACGAAGCAAACGGCGTGGGAGCGCTTCTCCGGCGGAATGCGTCATCCCATAACCGGCGAGGAAATCGACTGGGAAGACAGCCGCGGCGCCTGAACGGACGTGCCCGGGACATCTCGGCGTGTGCTAACCCAGTGTTACCGTGTGGCCGGAGGGCGGTTAGCTCAGCTGGGAGAGCGCCTGCCTTACAAGCAGGAGGTCGGCGGTTCGATCCCGTCACCGCCCATCTGCTCGCGCCGATGCCTATCGAGGGGCACGGTCTTTCGGCCGATTTACACGTCAGATGGTGAACGACCGACAGCTCGCACGGAAAGCCCAGGTTGCGGAGCTTCTGCTAAACGCGGCCCGGCAGCTCGGCGAGACGCTCGAGCCGGAGCGTGTCTACGAGCGCTTCCACGAGCTCCTCGCCGACGTCGTGCAGCACGACGGCCTCGTGGTGTCCTCGTACGACGAGGCCGACGATCTCATCCGGTGCGACTACGCGCTGGTGGAGGGAAACGTCGTCGACCCGACGTCGCTGCCGGCGCTCCCGTTGAATCGCGAGGGCGGTGGCATGCAGAGCCGCGTGATCGTGAGCGGCGAGCCATTCCTGTTCAATGACGTCGCCGAGCGCGTCGACCGAGGAAGCGGTGTCTATTACAACGTCGACCGCGAGGGCACGATCGAGAAGATTCCGGAATCGGGGCCGGCCAAGACGACTGCCGCGATGATGGTTCCCGTCAAGCACCAAGGACGCGTCGTCGGAGTCGTTCAGGTGATGACCGACGGGGGCAGCTACTCGCAGGAGCAGCTCGAGTTGGTCGAAGGACTGGTCGCGCAGATGGCGGGGGCGGTCCGCAACGCGCGGCTCCAGAAGGACCGTCGCCGACTCGAGGCTGCAGAGGCGGCCGCGAGGGCTGTGGCCGAGGAGCGGGAGCAGGCCGCCCAGGTCCTCGACGCGGTCGGCGACGGGATCTTTCTCGTCGACTCGGCCGGAGTCGTCCTCCTCTGGAACCGCGCCGCCGAGTTCATCACGGGTCTCCGGGCAGAGACGGTCCGCGGCCGACCGTTCACCGATGTGATTCCGGCTTGGAGCGCGCTCGGTGGACGCATCCCCGTCGCCGCCAGAGGCGAGTCTCCGCGGTCGGTGACACTTCCGATCGAGTTCGAAGGAGGCGACCTGTGGCTTTCGTTCGTGGCCGTTCAGAGCACCAACGGCGTTGTTTACGCGTTCCGTGACCTCACGATGGAGCGGCGACTCGAGGAGGTACGGAACGAATTCGTTGCGACGATCTCACACGAGTTGCGAACTCCGATGGCGGCTGTCTACGGCGCGGCAGAGACGCTCCTTCATCGCGAAGGCGAGATCACGGCCCAGCAAAAGCGTGAGCTGCTCGGGCTGATCGCGACGGAGGCGGTTCGCTTGAAGCAGATAACCGAGGAAGTACTGCTGACGACGCAGCTCGACCGCGGAGACCTGCGGCTCGAGCGACGACCCGTAGACGTCGTCGAGCTCGCCCGGTCGGCAGTCGAGAGGCTGGAGCCGCAGCTCCTCGAGTCGGGCAGCGTTGCGGTGGAAGCCCCAGGCGAGGTCGGAGCGGCGACAGGCGACGCCGACCGGATCCAGCAGATCCTCATCAATCTGCTCGACAACGCGCTGAAGTACGCCGGCGGCGCGGTGACCCTGCGAGTCGAGGCTGTCAATGGCTCCGTGCGAGTTTCGGTTATGGACAATGGGCCCGGCATCTCGCGAGCCGACCAGCAGCGCATCTTCGAGAAGTTCTATCGCGCCGATCCCGAACAGAGGCAAGTGCCCGGCGGAACGGGCTTGGGTCTCTATATCGCCCGCGAGCTCACCCGCCGCATGGACGGGCGACTGGTGGTGCGGTCCCAACCTGGGGCTGGAGCGACGTTCGTGCTGGAGCTGCCGCGAGCCTAGCGGCCGCCCGGCGCGTCGCGCTGGGCGCCTGGTTCGCTCCCGTCAACGCCCATCGCGGCCCCAGTACAGCCCTGATCCGCGGGAGGCCGTTCGTAGGCGGGCGGCCTCAGGCGCCGGGACTCTGCGAAGCGCCATACCTCCGGCCAGCAGGCCCATCGCGGCCAGAACGGCAAGCCAGATCGGCACCCCGGTGAAAGGCAGCGTCCTGCGGACGGCTGCCTGACTGAGCCGTCGCGCCGCGGCCACGCCTCCTGCAGAGGTCTGCGTCGCGTTCGTGCTACTCATCCCGCCGGGGTCGCCCTGGGATGCGGCTCCGGACTGACCACCGGTCGTGGTCGCTCCAGCGGCGGCCGTGGGATTCCCAGTCTGGTGCGTGCTGTTCGACGGCGGCGGCGTGATCACGCCCGCCGCGCCGCAGGCGTTTTCCGGCATCTTCTCGCCAGGCTTTGCATCCTGCTTCAGCACGATGTCGTTGCGGCCGTGCAGCGGCGGGTGGGTCGAGTGGCCGTGCACCCACGCCGACATGCTCACGTTGATGACCACGTACGGGTTCGAATCGGAGCCCGTGCGGTGGCACAGGATCACGTGGCTGTGCGCGCGCGAGCTTTGTCCGCGCGAGCGTCCCGGCGAGTGCGGCGCGGCCTTCTTTCCAGGCTTGGGTCCTGACGTGGACCCGGATGCCGGTCCCGGGGGCTCAGTCGCACGTGAGCTCGATGACTCCTGCGATCCCTGAGCGTCGTCCGGGCCCGCGTCGTGAGGGCCGTGCTCTGGGCCCTTTGCGACCTGCTCATCGCCATCGGTTTGCGGAGCCGAGGGGACATCCTCCGTCGTACTCTTGGCCGACTGCCCGGGCGGAGTCTGTTCCTGACCCGGGGGAGACGGCCGCTCAGAATCCTGGTCGGCCTTCGCCGCCCGCCCGGGCGGCGTCTGCTCCTGGCCCGGGGGAGACGAGTTCGCCGGATTCCCCGCAGCCGCGGACCCCGCGACGGCGAGGACCGCAGCAGCGACAGCGCTGAGCAAGGCAACCCGACCCATGACTCTCTCCCCTCCCCTGGGCCCTCCGCGCCCCCTGCGCGAAAGGTGATTCGGATCATCCTCGGAGCCAGGGTGCTGTCAATCGAAACTAGCCATTCGGACAGCCCTCGTGTAACCGCTTGGACTGGCCGATAACGAAGCATGCGCTCCGTGCTGCTCTTTCTGGCCGTGGTCGCGGCGTTCGCAGCCGCAGTCTTCGGCGCGATGAAAGTGATGGACTCAGGTGACGCCCCGGCGGCGATTGCGAGGAAGCCCCGGACCTCGACCCGGATACTCGATCTCAGATCTATCGCTCCGCCCAAGCCGAGGGTCGCACCGAAGCCGCGCAAGTCTGCAGCCGAACGCTCGGGCGACCGCTGGGTCAACCAGGCCGAGGGAATCTGCAGAGAGTTCGAGCGCCAGGTTCAGATGCTGGTGCAGAGCAGGACCCCGCAGACGACGACCGTCGCGATCTACCGAAAAGCCTTTGGCTACGAGCGGGGGGCAGTCACTCGGCTCCACGGCTTGCAGCGTCCGCACGGGCAGGACCGTCCGCTGGTCGATCGTCTGCTGCGGGTGCTAGATCGGCACCTCGTCGCCTTCGACGCCGTGCTCGACGCAGTAGAGGCGAACGACCTCGGGCGTGCGCAAGGCCTCGCGTCCGAGCTGCTCACGCTGACCAGGTCAACGGAGAGGGCGGCCGCGGAGCTCGGCGCATTCACCTGCGCCTGGGGCGGCTAGTCGCGCGTCCGGCTGGCGGCGAACCGGGCTTCCAGCTCGTACGGATTGCGGTCGTAGCGAGTCACAAGCCATGTCCACATCACGTGCCAGGGGCGGTGTTGCATCTGCCAGATGTGGCAGAGCTCGTGCGTGATCATGTCGTCCGACGTCTGCCCGACCGGCCGGCGGAGCAGGATCGTTCGCCAGAGCGCGTAGCCGCCGTAACGCCTGAAGCCCGGGATCCGAAAGAAGAGCGGCAGCGTGATGAGCCGCACGCGCTCGGTGCGCACCGGCCGCGGATAGAGCGAGAGCCGGTCGAGCCGCGCCTGCGCCCGCGCGAGCGCGGCACGGGCCTCGTCGTCTGTCACCCTCAGCCGGTGAAGGGCGACAGGATCAGGAGCGCCTCGCCTTGCTGTCCCGGTTCCACCGAGTACTGGAACTGCCGCGGCAGCACCAGCCGGTCAACGGTCTGCGTCACCTGCGGAGACATCGTGAGCGAGGGAGTGCCCGGCAAGAGCCTGTCGAGCGGGACGTTGAGGGCTGCGCGCAAATCGCGC
>JBKOXM010000039.1:0-10988 GCA_046724925.1 Actinomycetota bacterium
CCGGCAGCCTCAGGAAGGCGTCGTACAACCGGGCCTTGCTTCGGGCTGCCCAGGAGCTCGCTCCGCCCGGGATGGAGATCGAGATCGCGGAGCTGGACGCGATCGCGCTCTACAACGGCGACGTCGAGGCCGCCGGCGACCCGGAGCCCGTCGCGAACTTCAAACGGCGCATCCGCGAGGCGGACGCACTTCTGATCGCCACCCCTGAGTACAACCACGGCGTGCCGGGCGTGCTCAAGAACGCGATCGACTGGGCCTCGCGGCCACCCGTCGGCTCGCCGCTCAGGGGCAAGATCGTCGCGATCATGGGCACAGGCGGCCGCAGCGGCACCGTCCGCGCGCAGCAGCAGCTCCGCGACGCCCTGGCGTTTCCGAAAGCACGCCTCGTCCAGCTGCCCGAAGTGGCGCTAGCGATGGCGTGGGACCACTTCGACTCCGACGGGAGGCTCGTCAGCGACGTCGGCCGCCGTCAGGTTCGAGCACTCCTGGAGGCGCTCGCCCTGCAAACGGCTTCGGCGACTAACGTTGCAGCGTGAGCGCCGCCAGAGAACGCGGAATCGTAGCGGAGGGCCTCGTCCGCGACTTCAAGGAGGTGCGCGCCGTCGACGGCATCGATCTCCAGGTCGAGCCGGGCGAGATCTACGGCTTCCTCGGGCCGAACGGCGCGGGAAAGTCCACGACGGTCCATATGCTGACGACACTCCTCCCGCCCACCTCGGGCACGGGATTCGTCGCCGGACACGACATCGTCCGCGAGGGTGCGGCCGTGCGCGCGGCGATTGGCGCAGCGCTGCAGGAAGCTGCGCTCGATCCGTTCCTCACGGGCCGCGACCACCTGCGCCTCCAGTCGACCCTGCACGGCCTGTCGCGTGAAGAGCGGAAACGGCGCACCGAGCAGCTGCTCGAGCGAGTCGGGCTGACCCTGGCGGCCGATCGTCGCGTGCGCGGTTACTCAGGCGGGATGAAGCGACGCCTCGACCTCGCCCTCGCGCTCGTGCACCGGCCCTCGATCCTGTTTCTGGACGAGCCGACGACCGGACTCGACGTGCAGAGCCGGACCGCACTCTGGTCCGAGGTGCGGAGACTGGCGCTTGACGAGGGGGTGACGGTGTTCTTGACGACGCAGTATCTCGAGGAGGCCGATGTGCTCGCGGGTCGCGTCGGGATCATCGACCACGGCCGGATCGTCGCCGAAGGAACGCCGGCCGAGTTGAAGGCACAGATCGGCCGACCGACCGTCGAGGTCATCCCGCGCGACGGAGCCGGGACAGACGCGATCCGCCGGACGCTGGAGCGGTTCGGCCGTCCCACGGACGGATCGCCGAATGCGGTTGCGATCAGGCTGGAGTCATCCGCCGATCTGGCGGACATCGTCCGGGCGCTCGACGCCGATGGCCTCGAAGTCGAGCATCTCCAACTCCACGCGCCGTCGCTCGACGACGTCTTCCTCGCCAAGACCGGGCGCAAGCTCGAGGGAGCAGAGGAAGAGCAAGAGGTCGAGACGGTCGGCGCATGAGACTCGCGCTCACGCAGATCGGCGCCCTCGGCGCGCGCTCGGTCGTGCGCACCTTTCGGCAGCCGGGCGTGGTCATCTTCCCGCTCGTCTTCCCGCTCGTGCTGGTAGCGGTCGTCTCGGGCGGGCTGGATCCCGCGACCGCGCTGCCGGGCTTTCCGGCCGGGTCGTTCCTCTCGTTCGCAATCGCGATTCCCTTCGTTCAGGGCGCGCTCATCACGTCGGTGAACACTGCGACGGAGCTTGCCCGCGATATCGAAGGCGGCTTCCTCAACCGCCTCGCGCTGACTCCGGCGAGCGGCATCGCGATCGTGCTCGGCCATATCGCGGGGGCGGTCACACTCACCGTCGTGCAGGCGTTCGTCTACCTCGGTGTCGGACTCCTCGCCGGTGTCAGGGTCGAGGCGGGAATCGAAGGGATCGTGGTGCTGATCGCGCTCGCCGCCCTGATCGGGCTCGCGTTCGGCGCCGTCGGCGCCTATATGGCGCTACGAACCGGCTCGAGCGAGGCGACGCAGGGCCTCTTTCCGCCCTGTTCGTGACCTTCTTCCTCTCCTCGATGAACATGCCGCGGAACTTGATCGAAGCTGACTGGTTCCGGACGATCGCCACGATCAACCCGGTCTCGTACCTGATCGAGGGCATCCGCAGCCTGGTGATCATCGGCTGGGACACGCAGGCGCTCGTACTGGGGTTCGGGCTCGCGATCGCGCTGGCGATCGTCGGCCTGCTCGCTGCCGGGTCGACCCTTCGACTCCGCCTGACGCGAACATGAGCCGCGGGACGACCCTCTCCGTCGCCTACGCGGTCGCCTGGCGTGTGGTCCACAACGCCTTCACGAACCCGGCGCTGCTCCTACCCTCGCTCGCATTCCCGACGATCTTCTTCCTCGGCTTCGCCGGCGGGCTGTCGCGCGTCGATCGCGTGCCCGGCTTCGACTACGCGCCCGGCTACGAGACGTTCCAGTTCGGCTTCGTCCTGCTCCAGTCGGCTGCGATGGGCGGCGTCTTCACGGGGTTCGGAATCGCGCGCGACTTCGAGTACGGCTTCGCGCGGCGGCTCCTGCTGGCGGCGCCTCGACGGAGCGGAATCGTGCTCGGGTACGCGATGGCGGCGCTCGTGCGCTGGCTCGCCGTCGCGTTCGTGGTCTTCCTCCTCGGTCTCCTGTTCCGCATGGACGTGCGCGCCAGCGCCGTGGAGTGGGCAGCGCTGCTGCTCCTGGCGCTGATCGTCAGCCTCGCCGGGACGTTGTGGGCGGCCGGAGTGGCAATGCGCATTCGCTCGATCCAGGCGGGTCCCGTGATGCAGATGCCGATTTTCCTGCTGATCTTCCTCGCGCCCGTGTTCGTCCCGATGGCGCTGCTCAGCGGTTGGATCCATGCGGTTGCGAGCGTCAACCCGTTCACGCACCTCGTCGAGGCGTCGCGCAGCCTGCTCGCCGGCAATCCGTCAGGCGTGGGCGTTGCGTTCCTGCTTGCCCTTTCGCTTGCAGCGCTCTTCTCGATCTGGGCGCTCCGCGGCCTGAAGAGCGCCGAGCGAGCCGGCTAGGAAGCCGCCGAAAGTCCGAGCCGCTTACGCGTCGGACTTTCGGCGGTATTTCCGGGAGATCCGGAGCAGCGCGAGCTAAACGAGCCCTAGAGGATCCCGCGGTCCTCGAAGGCGCCTTCGACAACAGGTGCCGCCGCATTGCCATACAGCGCGCTCGCGGTTGCAACGGTCTTCGCTGCGAGCTCCGGCATTGTCGGATTGGGCATATCGAATTGCGCCTCGAGGATGATCGTGTCGGCTTTGACGTGTCCAAGCGCATTCCGGATGTCCCAGAGTGCGCGGGACCAGATCATCCCGTCGTGGTGCACCCGGCCGTTCAGATCTTCCGGATAGTGGAGGTTCGTATCGACCCGCCGCAGGCAGTGCGGCACCGTCGAGGTGTACGAGACGGAGTCCCAGTCGGCGACGCAGGGCGCGTCCGGCGTCGGAGCAACCACGTCCGCCACCGTCACGGCCCAATAGTCGGCGAAGCCCTCGCCGATAGAACCCGCTGGAACGCTGAACCCGTAGCCGAACGGCGTCTGCTGTGAGTCCATCATCGCGTGGCCGTACTCGTGCAGGATCACTTCCGCATCCTCGGCGTCGTCGACCCCGCCCTTTCCGAACCTGAGGAGGTCCTTCTTGTCCCACGAGAAGGAGTTGTCCAGACCCCACTGGTTGATGCGCACGTCCTGCGACTCCATGTTCACCGGACGGCGCGACGAGCCGAACCCGAGGCTCTGGATGTACTTCTGAGCCTGGGTGACCCAGTAGTAGGCCATCACCTGCTCGAACTCGTCCTGGCTGCGGTTGTAACGGAAGGTGTTCGTCGGCGAGTACGCCGGGTTCCCCGTCTCGCTGAGGATGTTCGCCCAGTCTCCGTTCAGGAAGCCGCTGCCGTCGAGGTTCGTGAGCGTAACGTCGTGGTATGCAGGGCCCAACGCCGGGTAGTCGGCGTCCTTCTGGTCCGTCAGCGTCTGATCCTGGAGGTCAGCGACGGGATTCGGCAGGAAAACGGTGCCGACGCCCGTCGACCCGCCGGGACCCGGCTTGGCTGCCAGACCGGTCGGAACCGCCACGAGCGTGAGGACACACGCGACCGCGACGGACAGTTTCCATCCTTTCAAGCTCCCTCCCCCCTTCGTTTGCGCGCCCAGAGTAGCGCGGATCGAGAAACCTCTACGGCGCGCTAGACGGCTCGCAGCGCCGGTTCGGCCGACTCGACCGCGTCGACGCTCGGCAGATACACACGAACGGTCGTGCCGCGGTTCGGCTCGCTCTCGATCCCGACCGAACCGCCGGTGCGCTGCACGATGGCGTACACGGCGGCGAGGCCCGGCCCCATCAGGTCTTCACGCGTGTCGGGCTCGAACGGCATGATCTCGCGCGCGGCACCGGCACGTCCGGTGTCGCTGACGGCCAGCATCACGAAGCGTCCGCCCTCCAGCCGGTCGCCGTCGCCGCTCTTCGGCTCGAACTCGACGTTCGACGTCTTCACCGACACCGTGCCGCCGTTCGGCATCGAGTCGCGCGCATGCAGAACGAGATCGAGCACGACCTTCTCGAGGTGGTACGGATCGGCCTCGACGCGGTCGGTCGATTCCAGTTCGACGACGAGCTGGCCGCGCTTGCCCAGCAACAGGCGGATCGTCTCGCGCATCCGCTCGACGAGCTCGCGCGGCTCGATCGGCTCGAGGTGTGGCTCGCGGCTGCTGTCGTCGTCGCGCAGCCGCCGGACGAGCGACGATGCCCACCCGGCCGAATCGCGGAGCTCGAGCGCCGACGCGTAGGCGGGATGATCCGCGTCCAAGCCGCCCACGACCCGGCGACCGTGCTGTTCGATCGCGTCCAGCAACGAGGTGAATTCGGTCGCCGTGGCAGCGATCGCGCGCGCCTGCGCTTCTGATCGACGATTGCGGCGAAGCTCGCCCTCGAGATGGCTGCGCTCGCTGACGTCGCGGAGGCTCGCGTAGACACGGCCGTCCTCGAGCAGGGTGCCGTGGAACTCGCCTTGGAAGAACGAGGCGTCCTTGCGCAGGATCCGGCGCTCCTGTAGGACCATCTTGCCCTCGAGGAGCTCGCCGAACCGAAGCGGCAGTCGCTGGAGATCGACTGGGTCGATCAGGTCGCGGATGTTCAGGCGCTTCAGCTCGGCGGCCGAGTAGCCGGTCAGCGCCACGAGGCTCGCATTGACCTCGAGCACGCCGCCGTCGTGGTCGCAGACGAGGACGCCGTCGGAGGCCTGCTCGGTCAGTGCGCGATACCGGGCCTCACTCTCGACCAGCTCGCGGTTCTGAGCTTCGAGGGTGGCGGTCACTCGCCGCAGAATCGGCAGCAGCGCGAGATACAGGACGAGCAGCGCAAGGAGGACTGCGCCGGCTTGAAAGAGCAGGTCTTGGCGGATTCCGTCCGCGACGGCCGCATAGCTGCGGTCGGCCAGCAGCACACCCGCCGTGTGCTCCCGGCCGCCGAGGAGCCAGCGGACGGGCACAAACGACTCGACCATCTTCGGCCCTCGATCCGACGAGGTCCCGAACGAGTCGCGACCGGCCAGAGCGCGCTGCGCCTTCGCCAGCGCTGCGCCGGAGAGTCGCTGCCCGATCCTGGCGTGGTCGGTCGAGTAGGTGATCGTGCCGTCGGGCGCCAGCAGCGAGACGTGCGTGAGCTCACGCGCGGATGCGATGACGCCGACGAAGTCGTCGAGCTGCGCCTCCAGGTCGGCGTCGACCGGCCGGACGAACGCAGCGCCGGCGAGATCGTCTCGGCCGAGCTCGTCGGCGACGTACTGCGCGTCGTCCCAGACATGGCTTTCGGCCTCGGCGGCCGCGTTCGTGCGCACGACGAAGATCGCCAATGCGGCGGTGATGGCGGCGGCCGCGCCCGCGAAGAGCGCAAAGCGCAACACGAGGCGCGGCGGCCTTGATGCAGCGGAATGGGGCATGCCGAGTACTCCGAAACGGGTATCGCCCAGCCCACCCGTTTCCTTGAGTTATCGGGCTTCGATCAAGCCCGAAAGACGAACCGGCTAGGCCGCGTCCGCGTCTGCGACCGCCAGCGCCTCGTCGAGGATGGCGAGGCCCTCGTCGATCTCATCGCGAGTGATGGTCAGCGGCGGGCAGATCATGACCACGTTCCAGTGGATCATCAGATAGAGGCCGCGATCGAGCGCCGCCTTTGCGACCTTCGCCATCGGAGCGAAGGCCTCGCCGGCCGCGTTGAACGGCACCAGCGGCTCACGCGTCTCTCGGTCGCGGACGAGCTCGACACCCCAGAAACATCCGAGCCCTCGCACGTTCCCGATCGACGCATGTCGCTGCTCGAGCTCGCGCAGGCCGGCTCCGAGGAGGTCGCCCATCTCCGCGGCATGCTCGACGATGCCCTCCTCGCGAAACGTCTCGATCGACGCGACGCCGGATGCGCACGCGAGTGGATGGCCGGAGTAGGTCAGGCCCCCGGCGAAGTACTTGTCGCGCAGCCACTCGCCGATCGGCTCCGAGACGACCATCGCACCGAGCGGCACGTAGCCGGAGTTGATCCCCTTCGCGACCGAGAGGATGTCCGGAACGACGTTCCAGTGCTCACAGGCGAACCAGCGGCCGGTGCGCCCGAAGCCCGCCATCACCTCGTCCAGGATCAGGAGGATCCCGTGCCGGTCGCAGACCTCGCGAATCGCCTCCAAGTAGCCGTCCGGCGGGACGATGACCCCGTTCGTGCCGGTGACCGTCTCGAGGATGACAGCGGCGACGGTCTCCGGATTCTCGTATTGGAGGATCTCCTCGAGATGCGGCGCGCCTGTGCAGACAGGGCACGGATCGGGATGGCCGGCGGGGCAGCGGTACGTGTAGGGATCGAGCATCCGCACGACTCCAGGCACGCCCGGTTCCGCGGCCCAGCGGCGCGGGTCGCCCGTCGCCGAGATCGCGCCTGCGGTGGCGCCGTGGTACGAGCGATACCGCGCGACGATCTTCTGGCGGCCTGTGTACCAGCGGGCCAGCTTGATCGCGTTCTCGTTCGCCTCGGCGCCGCCGTTGGTGAAGAACGACATCGTCAGGTTTCCGGGTGTGACCTCCGCCAGTAGGCGCGCGAGCCGGCTTTTCGGCTCCGTGGCCATCCCCGGCCCGATCGTCGCGAGGCGATCTGCCTGCTCTTTGATCGCCTCGACCAACCTCGGATGCTGATGGCCGATCGAGACGTTGACGAGCTGTGAGGCGAAGTCGAGGTAGCGCTTCCCCTCGTAATCCACGAAGTGGCGACCTTCCGCCTCCGAGATCGCGATCGCCGAGACCGAGTCCTGAACCGACCACGAGTGGATGACGTAGCGCTGGTCGTCGGCCGCGATCTGTTCGCCGGCCTGCTCCCTGGACGAAACCGCAGTCACAGACGCAGCCTACTGCCGAGCACGCGCTGCGGCACCATGTCGCGACGCGCGATGCCTCCTACCGTCCTCCGCATCCTCGTGGTCGTGACCGTTGCGGGCATGCTGGCCGGCTGCGCAAGCAGCGACGAATCGGACGGCCGGCAAGCGCAAAGCACGGTGTCGACGACGCGAACCGCGCCCTCCTCGGGGCCGGAGCGGAGCTCCGAGGAGGACGGAAGCGGTGGCTTTTTCGACGCGCTCAGCGCCTTCCTCGAGGACGACACCGGCACCTGCGCGGACGCCCTCGACACGGACATCGGGCCGGCGCGCGGCAGCACGCTGAGGAGCGTCGTGCGGGATGTCGAGAGGCTGAGGCAGCTTCGGTTCAGGATGCTCCCGAAGCCCCGCTACCTGACCGAGACGCAGCTCGCGCGACGGCTCGAGGCAATCGTCGACAAGGAATATCCCGCTGCGGCGGCGGAAGAGGAGGAGCGCCTGCTGATCGCTATCGGCGCTCTTCCGGACGATGCCGACCTGAAGACGCTCCTCAGCCGATCGTTGGCCGCGGAGGTCGCCGGCTTCTATGACCCGCGGACTGGAGAGCTCGTCATCGCGGCTGACAGCGACCCCGGGCTGAACGCCTTCGAGCGCCTGATCCTCTCGCACGAGCTCGAGCACGCGCTCGCGGATCAAGCTCTGCGCATGCCTTCGTATCTCCGCGCGGACCATCCACCACGAGGCGGCGAGGACCGCCAGTCCGCGGGACTCTCCGTCGTCGAAGGGGATGCCACGTTGACGATGGAGGCCTACGCGGTCGCGCGCCTCGACTTCCTCGACCTCCTGCAGATGCTTGGGCCCGCGCTCCGCTCCGCAGGCCGGGCAGGCGACTTCCCGCATCACCTTGAGGCGAGCTCGACGTTCCCGTACAACGCCGGCGAGTCGTTCGTGTGCGAGCTCTACAAACGTGGCGGCTGGCGTGCCGTCGACCGAGCGTACGTCATACCTCCCACCACGTCCGCGCAGATCATGTTTCCCGAGCGCTACTTCGCACGCGAACGGGCACAGGATCCTCGCGATCCGCGCTCGCCCGGCGACGGATGGCGGCGACTGACTCCCCGTGCCGTCGGCGCCGCCGACCTGATGTGGCTGTTCGAGGCGCCGGGCGACGACACCGGCGCGGCCCTGTCCGATCCGCGCGAGCGTGCGGCGGCCTGGGCAGGCGGCGAGGCGCACGTATGGACGCGAGACCGGAAGACGGCTGTGGGGATCGTCCTGGTCGAGCGCCGCGGAGAGCGTGACCTCTGCGCCTCCATGCGCGCTTGGCTCGATGCGCTGATCGACCTGCGCCACCGTCACGGTGCGGTGCGCTGCTCGGGTCGTGAGGTTGCCGTCGGGATCGCCCCGACGACCGCGCTTGCCAGGACGATCGCGGCTCGAGGTTGAGGCGCGAGGCGCGCTAGGCTGCACGTCGAGGACCGTTGACCGAGCTCGCCCAGACGCCCACCAAGCCTGCGGATCGAGAGCTCGTCCGCATCAGCCACTGGATCGCCGGCCGGCTCGTCCCAGGCGAGTCGGGACGGAGCGGCCCGGTGTACAACCCCGCGCTCGGAACGCAGACCGGCGAGGTCGACTTCGCCTCCACCGAGGAGGTCGATCAGGCCGTACGGGCCGCGACGGCTGCCTTTCCCGCCTGGCGATCGAAATCTCTTTCGAGCCGCCAGGAGCTCCTGTTCAAGATTCGCGAGCTCGTCCGTGCGCGCCGCGAGGAGATCGCCCAGATCCTGACCGCCGAACACGGCAAGGTGCTGTCCGATGCCCTTGGAGAGGTGCAGCGCGGCCTCGAGGTGGTCGAGTACGCGTGCGGCATCCCGACGCTCCTCAAGGGCGGCTTCAGCGAGCAAGCCTCGACCGGAATCGACGTTTATTCGATTCGCCAGCCGCTCGGCGTCGTCGCAGGCATCACACCGTTCAACTTCCCCGCGATGGTGCCCATGTGGATGTGGGCGCCCGCCATCGCTTGTGGGAATACGTTCGTGCTCAAGCCGTCGGAGAAGGACCCCTCCGCCGCGAACTACGTGGCGGAACTGCTCCAGGAGGCGGGCGTCCCGGACGGCGTATTCAACGTCGTGCACGGAGACAAGGTCGCGGTCGACGCGATTCTCGAGCATTCGGGCATCGCGGCCGTCAGCTTCGTCGGGTCGACGCCGATCGCGCGCTACATCTACGAGAACGGCACCAAACGGGGCAAGCGGGTGCAGGCACTCGGCGGCGCGAAGAACCACATGATCGTCCTTCCAGACGCCGACATCGACATGGCTGCGGATGCTGCGGTCAGCGCCGCCTACGGCTCGGCCGGGGAGCGCTGCATGGCGATCTCGCACGTCGTCGCCGTTGGCGACGCGGGGGACAAGCTCGTCGCCGCGATCAAGGAGCGCCTGCCGAAGATCAAGGTCGGGAACGGCATGGAGCCCGACGTCGAGATGGGCCCGCTCGTCACGAGGGAGCACCGCGACAAGGTGGCGTCGTACCTGGACTCAGGGCCCGCTCAGGGCGCGACCCTCGTCGCCGACGGCCGTGAGACAGCGCCAGACGGGGACGGGTTCTTCCTCGGCGTCTCGCTGCTCGACAACGTGACGCCGGACATGGACGCCTACAAGGACGAGATCTTCGGCCCGGTGCTCGGGATCACGCGCGTCGAGACCTACGACGAGGCCGTCCAGATGGTGAACGAGAACCCCTACGGAAACGGCACGGCGATCTTCACTCGCGACG
Source organism: Actinomycetota bacterium (assembly GCA_046724925.1). GTDB lineage: Bacteria > Actinomycetota > Thermoleophilia > Gaiellales > Gaiellaceae > JBKOXM01. Next base: position 10,170 of record JBKOXM010000039.1, read on the forward strand.
GCGGCGTCGCCCGCCGCTTCCAGTTCGACGTGCAGGTCGGCATGGTCGGGATCAACGTGCCGATCCCCGTGCCCGTCGCCTACTACTCCTTCGGCGGCTGGAAGAGCTCGCTTTTCGGTGACCGGCACATCTACGGTCCGGAGGGAATCGAGTTCTATACGCGCGGCAAGGTCGTCACGAGCCGCTGGCCGGATCCGGCGACGAGCCGCGTCGACCTGGGCTTCCCGCAGACGCGCTAGCCATAGCCGCCGGCTCCCGGCGGAGGTCGTTAGCGGCCGGCCGAGGATTCGGTGAGAATCCGACGGATCGTGGCGCGCTCGCCGTTGTCCGCTCGATCGTTCTTCCGAGATCCCCTCAACTACTTGCAGACGCACGGGAACGGCTCCGCCGGCGTCAGGGTCATGGCCGGAACTCGGCCCACGTTCCTCGTGCGCGACCCGGAGAGCGCCTGGCGCGTTCTGGTCACCGACAGCTCGACCTTTCGACCCGGAAAATGGAAGCGGCGTGCGCGACGGTTCGTCGGGGACACGCTCAACACGCTCGACGGTGAGGAGCATCGCCGGCGGCGGCTTCTGCTCCAACCGGCTTTCGACAGGCGCCGGATAGCCAGATTCGGGCCCCAGATCGTCGCCCACGCCGAACGTGCGCAATCGGGCTGGCGAGAGGGAGCCACGATCTGGCTGCGCGACACCCTCGATCCGCTCTCCTTGGTGATCGGCGGCGACGTCCTGCTCTCCGTCGACCTGGCTCCGATCGCGGCCGACCTCGCAGACGCCCTCACCGACGTCATGGCGGCGCTCCCGAAGCTGACGCCTCCGC
>JBKOXM010000011.1:0-4872 GCA_046724925.1 Actinomycetota bacterium
AGATCAGGCTGTTCGACGTGTCTTCGTCGGGTGGATACTGGTACGAGATCGCGATCGACCGCGCGGCGCGCCCCTCGGGTGGGTTCGCGATCGCCTGCTGCTCGGCCTCCTCCTCCGATAGGCCGAGCGTCGCGACCACCGGCTTTCCGCCGACGCCGGACATGGTCACGACCGCGGCGTGGACGCCTGGAATGGAGGTCGCCGCGTCGAGCACGCTCGTCAGGACGTCGTCGAGGTCGAGTGAGCCCGAGAGCTCGTCCAGGAACCGGTTTCGGCGGTTCTCGTCAGCCGCCCTCTCCCGGGCCTGCTGGAGCTCGAGCGCCAGCACGTCCATCCGAGAGTTGAGCGTGTCGATGACTTCCGCCACGCGGGTGCCCGTCCTGCGCGTCGTGCGACGCGCTCCAATGATGACCGCGGCGAGGCAGAGGAGAAGGACGAGCGCAGCCGCAGCGAAGACGTATGTCACCGAAAACTCCACGTCGAATGATCACGGCCGCGTCCGGCGGCCGCGTGACTCCGCAGGCTCCCCACGTTCGCACTGTAGTGCGATACACGCGGTAAATCGATGGCCTGAAAACAGGAATACCCTGCTCGTACCGGCCTTTGCCCTGGCAGAAGCGGATACGCAAGTCTCCACTTGCCGCCTTTTGTTGCCAAAATTCACTCTCCAGCCGGCTGAGCAGGCAGGGCAATGCTTTTTCCCTTCCTGCGCTCGTTTGACGGGGGGTCAGGCTTTGCTACCATCGTCAACTCGGTTGGCGGGGCGGAGCCTCGCCGGCCTTCTTTGTGTGTAGGAACACAACCCGACCACTTCAATGCCGACTGTCAACCAGCTAATTCGCAAGCCGCGCGTCTCGCCGAAGGCGAAGACCAAGACGCCGCACCTTCGCGGCGCCCCGCAGAAGCGGGGTGTCTGCACGCGCGTCTTCACGATGACGCCGAAGAAGCCGAACTCGGCGCTGCGCAAGGTCGCCCGCGTGCGGTTGACGAACGGGCTCGAGGTCGGCGCCTACATTCCGGGCGAGGGTCACAACCTCCAGGAGCACTCGGTCGTGCTCGTACGCGGCGGCCGCGTCAAGGACCTCCCGGGATATCGGTACAAGGTGATCCGCGCGGCGCTCGACACGGCGCCCGTCGCGGACCGCAAGCAGGCGCGCTCTCGTTACGGCGCGAAGAAGGCTTAGGGGAGCGCCGAGATGCCGCGCCGCTCAGAAGTTCAGGTCAGGCCGATCGATCCGGACCCGGTCTACAACTCTCCGCTCGTCACCCAGGTGATCCACAAGGTCATGTCGGACGGGAAGAAGAGCGTGGCCGAGAAGATCGTCTACGACGCCCTCACGGACATCGGCGACAAGACGGGCAAGCCGCCGGTCGAGGTGCTCGAGCAGGCCGTCAAGAGCGTCACGCCCGTGCTCGAGGTCCGCTCCAGACGGGTCGGCGGCGCGAACTACCAGGTTCCGGTCGAGGTGCCGCAGCGACGCGCGCGCACCCTCGCTGTGCGCTGGATCGTCCACTTCGCGAGGGAGCGCCGCGAGAAAGGGATGCCGGCCAAGCTCGCAGGCGAGATCCTCGACGCGCTCAACCAGCAGGGCGGGGCGTTCAAGCGCAAGGACGACATCTACCGAATGGCTCAGGCGAACAAGGCGTTCGCCCACTACAGGTGGTAGCCCGGATGGCGACAGAGCTCACCAGGCCAGAGGTTGCCCTCGACCGGGTCCGCAACATCGGGATCATGGCCCACATCGACGCGGGCAAGACGACGACGACCGAGCGGATCCTCTACTACACCGGCCGCACGCACAAGATGGGCGAGGTGCACGAGGGCGCAGCCGTGATGGACTGGATGGCGCAGGAGCAGGAACGTGGGATCACGATCACCTCTGCTGCGACAACGGCCTCGTGGCGCGATTTTCGTATCAACATTATCGATACGCCCGGGCACGTGGACTTTACGATGGAAGTGGAGCGAAGCCTGCGTGTCCTGGACGGCGCGATCGCCGTCTTCGACTCCGTGGCGGGCGTCGAGCCGCAGTCGGAGACGGTCTGGCGTCAGGCAGACCGCTACCTCGTTCCTCGCGTGGCGTTCATCAACAAGATGGACCGGACGGGAGCGGACTTCTTCGGTGCGGTTCAGTCGATGGTCGACCGACTCGGGGCGAAGCCCGTCCCGATTCAGCTTCCGATCGGCCAGGAGGAACACTTCCGCGGCGTCGTCGACCTCGTCGAGATGCGGGCGATCATCTGGACGGACGAGTTGGGGACGAACTTCGAGACGAGCGAGATCCCGGCGGAGCTGGTCGAGCAGGCCCAGGAGTACCACCACCAGCTGATCGACGCCGTCGCCGACCACGACGAGGAGCTCACCGAGACCTACCTCGTCGACGAGGAGGCGGTGACTCCCGAGATGCTGAAGCGGGCGCTGCGCAAGGCCACGCTCGACATCTCGGTGACCCCCGTACTACTGGGCTCGGCGTTCAAGAACAAGGGCATCCAGCCGTTGCTCGACGCCGTCGTCGACTACCTGCCGAGCCCGCTCGACGTGCCGCCGGTGCACGGGCTCGACCCACGCACAGAGCACGAGCTGTCGCGGCGGCCGGCGCTGGACGAGCCGTTCTCGGCACTGGCCTTCAAGGTCATGTCTGATCCGTACGTCGGGAAGCTGACCTACTTCCGCGTGTACTCCGGCCAGGTCAACGCCGGAGACCGAGTCGTCAACACGACGACTGGTCGCACCGAGCGAATCGGACGCATCCTCCAGATGCACGCCAACCACCGCGAGGAGCGCGAGGAGATCGGCGCGGGTGAGATCGCTGCGGCGGTCGGGCTGAAGAACACGACTACCGGAGACACGCTCGCCGTCGAGACCGCCCCGATTCGCCTCGAGTCGATGCAGTTCCCGGAGCCCGTGATCTCGGTCGCGATCGAGCCGAAGACCAAGGGCGACCAGGACAAGTTGTCGACTGGCCTGCAGCGTCTGGCCGAGGAGGATCCGACCTTCCGGGTGCGCTCGGACGAGGAGACGGGGCAGACGCTCATCTCGGGGATGGGCGAGCTGCACCTCGAGATCATCGTCGACCGTCTGTTGCGGGAGTTCAAGGTCGACGCGAACGTCGGTCGACCGCAGGTCGCATACCGCGAGACGGTCTCGCAGCCCGTCAACAAGATCGAGGGCCGGTTCGTGCGCCAGACCGGAGGACGTGGCCAGTTTGGGCACGTCTATATCGACCTCGAGCCTGCCGAGCCGGGCGAGGGCTACGAGTTCATCGACAGGGTGACCGGCGGGGCCGTGCCGAAGGAGTACATCCCGGCTGTCGATCTCGGCATCCAGGAGGCGATGGAGTCGGGAATCGTCGCCGGCTTCCCAGTGGTCGATGTCCGCGCCATCCTGGTCGACGGCTCGTACCACGAGGTCGACTCGAGCGAGATGGCGTTCAAGGTCGCCGGGTCGATGGCGTTCCGGAACGCGATGCAGAGGGCGAAGCCGAAGCTGCTCGAGCCGGTGATGGCCGTTGAGGTCGTCACGCCGGAGGAGTACCTCGGCGACGTGATGGGCAACCTGAACGCGAGGCGTGGCCACGTGGAAGGCATCGAGCCGCGCGGTAACGCTCAGGCGATTCGTGCCCGAGTGCCGCTGGCCGAGATGTTCGGCTACGCGACCGACCTGCGCTCCACGACACAGGGGCGCGCGACCTTCACGATGCAATTCGAACGGTACGAGGAAGTCCCGCAGTCGATCGCGACCGACCTCGTCGCGGCGAACGCGTAGGAAAGGAGAACGGAACAAGCATGTCCAAGCAGAAGTTCGAGCGGAACAAGCCGCATCTCAATGTCGGCACGATCGGTCACATCGATCACGGCAAGACGACGCTGACGGCTGCGATCACGAAGGTGCTCGCCGAGAAGGGGACCAACACCCAGGTGCGCGACTTCGACTCGATCGACAACGCGCCCGAAGAGAAGCAGCGCGGGATCACGATCAACACATCGCACGTCGAGTACGAGACGGAGAACCGTCACTACGCGCACGTCGACTGCCCCGGTCACGCCGACTACATCAAGAACATGATCACGGGCGCCGCCCAGATGGACGGCGCGATCCTCGTGGTCTCGGCGGCCGACGGCCCAATGCCCCAGACCCGCGAGCACATCCTGCTCGCCCGCCAGGTCGAGGTGCCGGCGATGGTCGTCGCGCTCAACAAGGCCGACATGGTCGACGATCCCGAGCTGCTCGAGCTCGTCGAGATGGAAGTGCGCGAGCTGCTTTCGCGCTACGAGTTCCCCGGCGACGAGATTCCGGTCGTGCAGGTCTCGGCATTGAAGGCGCTCGAGGGCGACGAGGAGTGGGTTCCGAAGATCCTCGAGCTGATGGAGGCGGTCGACTCCTACATCCCGGAGCCGACGCGCGACGTCGACAAGCCGTTCCTGATGCCGATCGAGGACGTCTTCACGATCACCGGCCGCGGTACGGTCGTCACGGGCCGGATCGAGCAGGGCCAGATCCGCTCAAGCGACGAGGTCGAGATCGTGGGCATCCATCCGGAGATCGAGAAGACGGTGGTCACCGGCCTCGAGATGTTCAACAAGACGCTCGACTTCGCTCAGGCTGGAGACAACGCGGGCGCGCTGCTACGTGGCACGCGGCGGGAGGACGTCGAGCGAGGCCAGGTGCTGGCGAAGCCGGGCTCAATCACTCCGCACACGCACTTCAAGGCAGAGGTCTACGTCCTCTCGAAGGACGAGGGTGGCCGCCACACGCCGTTCTTCAACGGCTACCGGCCCCAGTTCTACTTCCGCACGACGGACGTGACCGGGTCTGTCTCTTATACACATCTGACGCTGCCGACGACCTAAGGATTGTGGTGTGGTCGGGGG
>JBKOXM010000021.1:0-3586 GCA_046724925.1 Actinomycetota bacterium
GGTCGAACTCAGGGACCTCCTCCCAACTCTTCAACCCTTCGGGACTGAAGGCGAATCCACTTGCCGTCGCGATCGGCGTCAGGAACTCAGCCAGCCGATCGAGGCCGACTTCCCGGATCTCGATCGCCATCAGATACGCCTATGAATTCGCGGACGCGTGTCACGACGAAGCGTCGTCCGGCGATTGCCCTTCGAGTGTCTCTTCGCCACGGGCGCGGCATGCGCGGCGCCCACTCACCTGCGCGGTTGCCATGACAAACATCTCGGGAAGTCGAGCGCCGCAGGCGCGACTTCGCGGGATCAGATGCGCTCGAGCGGCGCGTAATCGAGCACCAGCCGGCGCTCCGACCCGTCGTTCTCGAACCGAACGGTGACGACCCCACCGGGCTCGATCTGCGTCACGACGCCCTCGCCGAGCGTCGCGTGCCGGACCGACTCGCCCGTCGAGAGCTGCGGGACGTCGGTTCGCGGCTTGACCGCTTCGGCGGCCCTGCCGTAGTCCGACCACGAGGCCGGGCGCAGGCGCTCCCGCTCGACGCCCTCCTCGGAGGGCAGCTCGTCGAGAAAGCGCGAGGGCAGGTTGTAGTTCCGCCCGCCGTAGAGAGAGCGCGAAGAGGCGTGCAGGAGCGTGAGCCGTTCCTGCGCCCGGGTCATCCCGACGTAGCAGAGGCGTCGCTCCTCCTCGAGGCCTTGCTCCTCGAGCGAGCGCGCGTGCGGGAAGATCCCCTCCTCCATCCCGATCAGGAACACGGCGCGGAACTCGAGGCCCTTTGCGTTGTGGAGGGTCATCAGGGTGACAAGGCTCTGTTCGCCACGGAGCGCGTCCTGGTCGGAGTAGAGCGAGATCTCCTGTAGGAACGTCGAGAGGTTGGGCTCGGGTGCAGCTTCCTCGAACTCGCGCGCGACGCCGACGAGCTCCTGCAGGTTCTCGATGCGGCCCTGCGCCTCGACTGTGCGCTCGGCCTCGAGCGACTCGATGTAACCCGAGCGTTCGAGCACGCGCTCGACTACCTCGTGCACGGGCATGTCCAGCGCGCCCGCCTGGAGCGACTGAATCAACGTGCGCAAGCTCGCGACGGCGCGGGCCGGAGCGGCCGTCACTCCTGCCTCCTCCGCGAACTCGAGCGCCTCCCAGAGCGAGATCCCGTGCGCGTTCGCGTAGGACTGGAGCCGCGCGAGCGAGGTGTCGCCGATGCCCCGCCGAGGCCGGTTCGCGATCCGCTGGAGCGAGACCGCGTCGAACGGGTTGTCGATCACCTGGAGATACGCCATCACGTCCTTGACCTCGGCTCGCTCGTAGAACCGCGGGCCGCCGATCACCTGGTAGGCGATCCCTTGGCGGACGAGGACGTCCTCGAGCACACGCGACTGCGCGTTCGTTCGGTAGAAGACCGCGACCTCGGCTCCGTTGAAGCCCTCCTCGACGAGCCGGGCGATCTCGGCTGCGACGAATCGCGCCTCCGCGTGCTCGTCCTCGACCTCGAACACCCGCACAGGATCGCCCTCGCCGAGCTCCGACCAGAGGTTCTTGGGCTTGCGCTCGGTGTTGTGCGTGATCACCGAGTTGGCGCCGCGCAGGATGGCGTTCGTCGAGCGGTAGTTCTGCTCGAGCGCGATCACGCGCGTGCCTTGGAAGTCGCGCTCGAACTCGAGGATGTTCCGGATGTCAGCGCCTCTGAAGGCGTAGATGGACTGGTCCGGATCGCCGACTGCGAAAACATTCCTGTGCTTCTCGGCCAGGAGCTGGAGCAGCCGGTACTGCGCGTGGTTCGTGTCCTGGTACTCGTCGACGAGGACGTAGCGGAACGCCTTCTGCCAGCGCTCGCGGGCCTCGGGAAATCGCTCGAGCACGTCGACCGTCAGCATCAGCATGTCGTCGAAGTCGACCGCGTTCGACGTGAAGAGCCGCCGCTGGTACAGGTCGTATGCGTCGGCGACGGTCTGGTCGTAGAAGGACGCCACGCGCTGCCGGTACTCGTCGGGCGAGATCAGCTGGTTCTTCGCCATCGAGATCTGCGCGTGGATCCCGCGTGGGACGAAACGCTTTGGGTCGCGCTCCAGCTCTTCCAGGCATTGCTTGACGAGACGAACCTGGTCGGCCTGGTCGTAGATCGTGAAGTTCGTCCGGTAGCCCAGCCGCGGCGCTTCTCGCCTCAGCATCCGGCCGCAGGCCGAGTGGAAGGTAAGGATCCAGATGCGGCGGGCGACGTCCGGGAGAAGGTCCTCGAGACGGATCCGCATCTCCTCCGCGGCCTTGTTCGTGAACGTGATCGCCAAGATCTCGTTCGGCTTGGCCCCGACGGCCGAGATCAGGTGTGCGACGCGGTACGTGAGCACACGGGTCTTGCCCGAGCCCGCGCCGGCAACCACGAGCAGCGGCCCTTCCGTGTGCAGGACCGCCTCACGCTGAGCCGGGTTGAGGTCGGCTAGGTAGGTCTCGGGCGCGGCAACGGCCATGGGCCGATGCTAGCGGCGGCGCTCCGTGCTCACAGGTGGCCCGGAGAGCCACGCTGCCCGCCCTCGTGACCGCCGTGAGGAACGAGAACTGCTACGGATCCGTGGTATCTTCGGTGCGATGCGTCGCTCGGCCACCCTCGCCGGGCTGGTGGTGCTGACGCTCGCCTCTGCAGCGGCGGGCGCGGACCGACTCAGCGCGTCGATCTCACCTCCGCCCGCGAGTCTCGTGCCCGGTCAGGCATGGACCACCACGATCGTCGTCCGGCGCGCCGGCAGGCCGGTCGCGACCATTCGGCCCCTCGTGCTCGTGCGACTCGGCCGGGCCTCCGCACGGTTCCGCACGCAGGCGACGAGCCGACGTGGCGTGTATCGAGCGAGGATCGTGCTGGCGCGGGAGGGTCGATGGATGCTGTCCGTGCTCGTGAGCGGCCGCGCGGTCGCGCGTCGCGCGATCGCGGTGCAGCCACTCGGGCTCACGGAGGGATTCGACGTCGCGGTCGAGCAGAACGGCTCGCTGCTCGTCGCTGATGCTTCCAACCGGGTCTTCCGAGCCGTTCCCTTTGGTCGCGTCGCGGTGGCGGCGGGCAACGGTCGACGCGGGACGACGGGCGACGGCGGCCCCGCGACCGCCGCGACCGTCGGGTTCGCGGTCGAAGTGGCGATCGACCCTCGTGGTGGGTTCGGGATCGTCTCGGAAGAGCGGGTGATCCGTCACGTCGACGGAGCAGGTGTGATCACGACGTTCGCGAGCGGACTGGAGCTCGTCACGGCCATGGTTTACGACGGCGCCGGAAACGTGTTCGCGTCGCTGCTCGGCGGTCGCATCGTGAGGATCGACCGCGGCAGCAGCCGCGTCGAGCCGTTCGCGGGCATAGGCGGCGAGAGTTACGGCGGCGACGGCGGTCCCGCCTCGGCGGCGGCGTTCAACCGGCCGCACGGGCTAGCGGTCTCGCCGGACGGGACGCTCTACGTCTGCGACACGTTCAACAACCGCCTGCGCGCGATCGACTTGGCGACCGGCGTCGTCAGAACGGTCGCCGGCACGGGCACGGCCGAGCTGAGCGGCGACGGCGGCCCGGCAACGCCGCTGGGCTCAACCAGCCCGTCGACGTCGTGGTCGGTCCCGACG
>JBKOXM010000160.1:0-4157 GCA_046724925.1 Actinomycetota bacterium
GGCGACAAGGGCTACGCGGCGATGCTCGAGATCTACGAGGAGCTCGAGCAGGCGGAGGCCGTCCAGCGGCGGCTGGGATGTCCGGTGATCGACGTGTCCGAGCTCTCGATCGAGGAGACGGCGCATAGGGTCATCCGGCACGTGGAGCGTCGCGCGGAAACCGCTGCGATGGCGCTGTCGTGAGAGATCTTGCCGAGAAAGGTTGGGTGCCGGTTCGATACTGGATCGCCTGGTGGACGCTGCTCGGAGCCGCCGTGTTCGTGTTCTACGTATTGCTGACGCCGATCTGGATCGGGTTGCGCCTTGCGGCGTGGGCGGCCGAGCTACGTGCCCGGACGGGGGCTCAAGGTGGGCTCTCCGACGTCCGAAGGTCCGGATAACCTTTCTTATGCCTGGCAGGTCGAAAGCGGGGACGGGGTCTCCGCAAGGAGGGATTCGCGTGGCTACGGCCGACAGCTTGTCCGCGGGCGGGCGGCATAAGCGTCAGCCTGTTCCCGGGAGACGTTGGCCGGGTCACGAGTTCACGACGCATTGCGGCACGTCCCGACCGGAGGTGCGCAATGCGCGATCCGAGCGCCGCTGAGCAGCTCGCCGCGAAGCGCGACGAGATCACCAAGCTCGCGGTCGTCGGTGATGTCGCCGGCCTCCGTGCCGCCGCGAACAGCTTGCCGCCGACGTTGGACTTTGCGTACGACCGCCAGCGCGCACGCGCCATGGCGCTTGCACTCGAAGGAAAGTCCGACCAGGCGGTTGCCGAGCTGAAGTCCGGCTCGGCGGCCCAGCTTCAGACTCCCTCGACGGTGGCGGCAGACCTCGCTGAGATCCGTCTGCTTGCCGGTGACCCGAAGGCGGCGGTCGAAGCGCTTTCGCTCGGTCTCGAGGAACCGGAACGCGCACGACATCGCGCCCTCGCCGGCGCGCTCGCCGCCGCCGGTGCTGCGGCCGGTGCTGCCGCTGCCACAGCCGCTGCCAAGCTTCGGCTCGAACGCCCGGTTGACGACCGGCTTCGAATTGCAGCAGGCGGTGCGGCCCTGGGCTCGGCCGTCATCGCACTCCTCCTTCTTCCGCGGACGCTCGACGACGAGAACGGCGGGCGGACCGCGACCCAGCTCGCGCGCCCGGACCGGCCGCGCCCCAGTGTCGTTAGGGTGGCCTCTCCCCCGGCCCCGACACCAGGGGAGTCGCGGTCCCGGGCGCGCGACGTCAGCTCCGAGGAGGCCTCGGAGGGCTCGAGCCAAGCGACGTCGGCCGTTGGTGCGGGATCGTCCTTCGGCGACGTCGGGCAGGGGAGTCCGGCGCCCGGCGCCTCGGCACCTGACCGCCCGACGCGCCCTCCGCGCGCTGAGCCTCCCAGTCCCACGCCCCAGCCGGGCCCAGCACCCACGCAACCGCCGGCGTCGTCCCCGCCGAGCGAGCCGAGCAGCTCGCCGCCCGCGACCACGCGCTCCTCGTCGCAGGCGGCGGCCGGCAACACGTCCTCGCCCACCCCACCGACGAGCGAGAAGCCCAAGAAGGCCAAGAAGGCCAAGAAGGAGAAGCCACAGCCGACACAGCCGGCTCAGACGCACTCATCGAACGCGGGTGGCGTCTCCGATGAGGTTCCCCTCGGTCCACCGTCGAACGCCGCCGAGCAGAAGGGCGGCCCGCCAGGCCAAGAGAAAAAGGACGAAGAGAAGGAGAAGGGCCCGAAGAAGTAGGCCCTACTCGACCTAAGGCGCCGCTTGCGGCGCCGACCGTCAGGACGCGCGATTTATTCGCGCGTCCGTCTGAAACGACCGGTCGATAGGTCTCGAAGCCGGGTCGGCCACGTCGCGGCGCGCGCTTACGCCAGGCGCAACTCGAACTCGAGCTCCTCGCCGTCCTCCTCGTCCCAGTGGCGTCCGATCTCCTCGAAGCCGAGCTTGCGCACCAGTGCGAGCGACGGTTCGTTCTCAGGGCTCACTGACGCGATGAACGAACGGATCCCGTGCTGGTCGCGTGCCCAGCGAAGAAGCGCCTGGATCGCCTCTTCCGCATAGCCGCGGCGTCGATACGGCGGAAAGACCGTATAGCCGATCTCGAGCGCGCCGGGCTTCTGAGGCGCGTTCACACCGGGCTTGCCGTGAAACCCGATATGGCCGACCATCGTGCGCTCTTTCTCGGACAGTGCGATCGCTCGCACGAGGAACGGCGCGTGGGCGGCATCCTTGTCGACCTGCGCTACACGGAAGCGCAGGAACCGGGCGTCGTGCTCGTCCGGCCAGTCCTTTGGAAAGTAGGTGCCGGTGAGCTCCTGGGCGTCATCGCGTCGACCCTCGGCGAGCGCCGCCATCGCGTCGCGGGTGAGCAGGACGAGCTCGAGTCGCCTCGAGCGAATGCTCATGCCGTGGCAGCGCGGAGGAACAGGAACGCCGGGAGGCGCTGCCAACGCGCCTCTGCGGGATCCGCGGCGACGATGTCGTTGCGCTGCGCCGGCTCACGCACGAGTTCGATCAGGAACCCGGCGCGCTCGAATGCGCGGGAATAGTCCTCGAAGGCATAGCACCACCCGCGAAGCGTGAGCGTCATCCCGCTGCGCTCGAACGTCGCCTCGTACCGGCGCTTGCCGAGGTACGAGCCAGTGATCACGAACGGAGCGTCCCCTGTGCGCTCGACGAACGCGCCGGCGTCGGCCAGCGGGTGCGTGACGCAGACGCAGAACGGGCGACCGCGCTCGAGCACCCGCGCAGCCTCGGCGACCGCGCCGGGCATGTCCTGGATGTCCATCAGCGAGTTGTAGGCGACGACGAGGTCGAAGGCGTCGTCGTCGAACGGGAGCGCGGCGGCGTCCGCGAGCACGTACTCCCCGTCAGGGTGCGCCTCCTGTGCGAGCCTGACCATTGTCGGCGAGCCGTCGAGGCCGACCACGCGATGCCCCCGCGCGGCGAGGTCGCGAGAAACCCGTCCCTCGCCGCACCCGACCTCGAGCGTGCGCCGGCCGGCGGACGGCACGATCTCGTCGAAGAAGCGCGGCGAGTACTCCCAGTACGCATCGTGCTCGTGGGTACGCGCCCAGTTCGACCAGTTGAGCGCCTCACGCTCCCAGTCCTCGTTGAAGGTCTTCATCGCCTGACCGCGACGAATAGCAGCGTCAGAGGCACGCGGCGACGGCGGGCGATCGTTGGGTGATCGGCCACGAAGTTGTCGTCCGGAACCGGTTCGCGCAGCTGCTCGATGACCAGGCCGCCTCCTTCGAGCGCGCGTGAGTAGCGCTCCAGCGGGATCACGCTGTCGACGAAGGTGAACTGGATGCCGTCGCGGTCGCTCTCGTAGACCTTCGGCTCGGCCTCGAGGTACGAGCCCGCGATCACGTACGGTGCGTCGGGCTCGCCGCTCGCGAACTCCCCTGCGATCCCGAACGGATGGGGAACCGCCGCACAGAGGCGTCCGCCGCGCTCCAACACTCGACCGACCTCGCGGCCGACGCCCTCGAGGTCGTCCATGTTCATAAGCGACATGTACGCCGTGACGAGGTCGAACGACCCGGCGGCATACGGAAGCTCCGTCGCGTCCGCCACAACGGCCTCGTGGTGCTCGCGCGCGAGCTCGACCATGCGGGGCGAGGAGTCGACCCCGACCACGGCGTGACCGCGCTCGAGCAGCTCGGCGCCAACGCGGCCTTCGCCGCAGCCGAGATCGAGCGTCGCACGGCCCGGCGGCGGAACGAGCTCCAGGAACGCGGGGAAGTTGAGCCGCTCGTGGACGACGTCGTGGCCCGGCGTCCGCGCAAATGTCGCCCACGCGTCGGCATGGCGATCCCAGTGCTCGCGGAGGCTCGTCACAGGAGGCGCGGCTCGACGCGAGTCTCGCGGACCTCGCCGTCGCCGAGCTCGACGCGGTAGGCGGCCGAGCCCTCGCGTTCCGCAACCGCTTCGGCGAGCTCGGTGCCCCGATAGAGGAGACCTACGCCGTCGTCGGCTGCGAGCCCGCCGGGCAGTCCGCCTTGCACGAGCTCGTGGTAGCGAGGGCGCCGGAGCTCCTCGCCGTCGTAATGCGGACACGCGCTTCCCGCGAGCAAGCCGAGGCACTCCATCGACTCGAGCTGAGGTCCGAACGAATCGGTGATTCCGTGCTCAAACCAGCAGATCATCCCGGCACTCGCGCCGCACAGGAGTGTCCCTCGCTCCCAGGCCTCGCGC
>JBKOXM010000073.1:0-4644 GCA_046724925.1 Actinomycetota bacterium
ATCACGAGCTGCGCGATCCGCATTCCCGGCTCGACGACGAAGGTCTCGCGTGCGTCTGTATTCAAGAGCACGACCTGGACCTCGCCGCGATAGCCGGAGTCGATGAGACCGGGTGTGTTGACGATCGTGAGCCCGTGGCGCGCTGCCAGCCCTGAGCGCGGCTGCACGAACCCAGCCTGGCCGTCCGGGATCGCTACCGAGAGTCCGGTCGGAACGACGGCGCGCTCGCCTGGGGCGAGCTCGACGCGCTCGCATGCCGAGAGATCGAACCCCGCATCCCCGTCGTATGCACGGGCGGGCAGAACGGCGTCGGCGCGCAGACGACGAACTCGGAGCTCGGTCACCGTGAAGTGGACGCGGATTGAGACTGCGCCTCGGCGATCAGGTACCGCGCAAACCGCCGGAGGTCGCGCTCGGCGAGGCGCGCACGGATCATCACCCCGTCAGGTCCGTCATGGCGCTCCTCGATCGGTGCGCCCAACGCGTACAGCTCCGCGAGCTTCGCGCCTGCCTTGTAGGGCAGCAAGAGGCGAACCGGCTCGAAGCGGTCGGAGAACCGTTCCGCTATTCGGCGCCGCAGCTCGTCCAGGCCCTCCCCGGTGCGGGCGGAGACCTGGAGTGCCTCCGGATGGCGGTTCGCAAGCCGTCGGCGTCCGAGCGCGTCGACTTGATCGATCTTGTTCAGCACGAGCTCGACCGGCAGCTCGGCCGCGCCGATCCCCGCCAGTACGCTCTCCACGGCCGCAACCATCTCGGCAAGCTCCTCCTCGGAAGCCGACGCGTCCGCGACATGGAGGACGAGATCCGCCACGAGTGTTTCCTCGAGCGTGGCGGCGAAGCCCTCGACGAGCTGGTGCGGGAGCCGGCGGACGAAGCCGACCGTGTCGGTCAGCAGATAGCGCCTCCCGCCTTCCTTGAAGCCGCGCGTGGTTGGATCCAACGTCTCGAAGGGACGGTCGCGAACCGAGACCTCGGCACCGGTGAGCGCATTCAAGAGCGTCGACTTCCCGACGTTTGTGTACCCGGCGAGCGCGACCGTCGGGGTCTCGGAGCGCTCGCGCTCCTTCCGCCGGGTCGCGCGACGCTTGGACAACGTCGCCAGCCGCCGCTTGAGCAGCCCAGCCCGACGGCGAGCGAGGCGCCGGTCGGTCTCGAGTTGGCTCTCGCCGGGCCCTCTCGTGCCCACGCCGCCGCCGAGGCGCTCGAGGTGCTGCCACATCCCGCGCATACGCGGCAGGTTGTATTCGAGCTGCGCGAGCTCGACTTGGAGCTTGCCTTCGGCGCTCACCGCGTGCTGCGCGAAGATGTCGAGGATCAGCTGCGTACGATCGACGACCCGGGTCTGGAGCGCGTCTTCGAGGGCACGCTGTTGTACCGGCGAAAGCTCGTCGTCAACGAGCAGGACCTCCGAGCCGCAGCCGGCATATGCAGTTTTGAGGTCCCCGAGCTTTCCCTTTCCGACGTACGTGCGCCGGTCGGGTGCCGGGCGGTGCTGCACCAGCTCCCCGACCGGATCCACGCCGGCGGCACGCGCAAGCTCTCGCAGTTCGGCGAGCTCCGCCTCGGCTCGGGCCCCTCGGGGGTGAACGGCCACGACGAACCCGCGCTCGGGCTCTGCGCCCGGGGCCGGGTCCGGTTGGCGCGTCGTCACGCGCGGATTATGCCCGGAGCGCCAGCGCAGGCCACGCGCGCCGGGCGCGCGATAGCGTCTACCACGATGCAGCTCTCGCCTGTCCTGGCCGCACAAAGTGCGTATCCGTTCGTCAGGCTCGATGAGGCCAAGGCGCAGCTAGCGGCCGCCGGGATCCGACTCATCGACTTCGGGATGGGTGAGCCACGTGGCGTGCCCGACGAGAAGATCCGCCGAGCGCTCGTTGAGGCGCTCGAAGACGAAGGCGGCTATCCGCGCGCGGTGGGCCTGCCGGAGCTCCGCAGAGCGATTGCGGCCTGGTGCGAGCGGCGCTTCCGAGTGGAGCTCGACCCGGAGCGAGAGCTCATCCCGACCTACGGGAGCAAGGAGGCGATTTTCAGCTTCGCCCAGATCGTCGTCGACGAGCGTCGCGGCAAGGATCTCGTGGTCGCGACCGAGCCGGGCTATCCCGTCTACGAGCGAGGTGCGCAGTTCGCTCGCGCGCCGATCGAATATCTCCCCCTGCGTGCGCCCGAGGACTTCCTGCCCGATTTGGCCGCGCTCGGGCCGGACGTCTGGGCGCGGTGCGCGCTTCTCTGGGTCAACTACCCCAACAACCCCACGGCTGCGACCGCGCCGCTCGATTTCTACGAACAGGCTGCACGTCTCGCAGGCGAGTATGAGTTTCTGCTCGCTTCCGACGAGGCGTATTCGGAGCTCTGGTTCGAGCGACCTCCCCCCTCTGCGCTGCAGGCGAACGATCGCACGAACGTGGTCGTCTTCAACTCACTCAGCAAGCGTTCCTCGATGCCCGGCTATCGGTCGGGCTTCGTCGCCGCGTCCGAGGAGGTCATCGCCGCGCTCAAGAAGTTCCGGCCGACAGTGGGCACTGCGCCGCAGGAGTTCGTCCAGCGTGCCTCCGTCGTCGCTTGGAATGACGAGGCGCACGTGGAGCGGAACCGTGCCGACTACGGCCGCAAGCGCGCGCTTTTCCTCGATTTCTTCGCGCGCAAAGGGCTGCGAGTGCACGGCTCCGCGACGATGTTCCTCTGGATCGAGGTGCCTTCGGACGAGTCCTCGGAGCAGTTCGCGGAGCGGCTGCTCCGCCTCGGCATCGTCCTGGCGCCCGGTGCGTACCTGGGCCCGTCAGGCGAGGGCTACGTGCGCCTCGCGCTGGTGCCGAGCGAGGACGAATGCAGGGATGCGATCGAGCTGCTCGAGGGAGTGTTGTGAGCTCGCTCGACGCCAAGCGCGTCGAGGAGATCGTGGCCGCACTGGATCGTGGCGAGCGCCGAGTCGCGACCAAGGTGGACGGTGAGTGGACGGTGGACGTCGAGGCAAAGCAGGCAATCCTCGACTACTTTCGGCTGCGAAAGGTCGAGCCCGTCGAGATCGGACCGTTCGAGTATCTCGACAAGATCCCGCTCAAGCGCAACTTCGCCGACTTGAAGGTGAGGGTCGTCCCGCCGGCCACTGCGCGTTACGGATCGCACCTGTCCGAGGACGTGATCCTGATGCCGAGCTTCGTCAACATCGGCGCCTGGGTCGGACCGCGGACGATGGTGGACACCTGGGCGACCGTCGGCTCGTGCGCCCAGATCGGGGCGGACGTGCATGTCGCGGGGGGCGTCGGCATCGGGGGCGTGCTCGAGCCGGCTCAGGCGCGCCCGGTGATCGTCGAGGACGGTGCGTTTCTGGGCTCGCGCTGCATCCTCACCGAGGGCGTCGTTGTCGGGGAGCAGGCGGTGTTGGCCCCGATGGTCGCGCTCACTGCGTCGGTGCCGATCATCGACGTGACCGGCCCCGAACCCGTCGAGCACCGCGGCTCCGTGCCGCCTCGGGCCGTTGTCCTACCTGGAACACGCCCGCGTGAGTTTCCGGCGGGCACATTCGAGCTCTCGTGCGCGCTGATCGTCGGCTACCGGACGGACTCGCACGACCTGCGGTTGAGCCTGAACGAGGCGCTGCGCGAGTACGGGATCGCGTCGTAGGAGGGCTTGACGAAACGCAGCGCTGAGTCGTCAGACCGCGCTGCTCGCCCCGAGGCGGCGTCCTCAGCCGCACGCTACGCGTCAATGCTTGACGAACAGTCGCGCTAGAACGGAGGTCCCGCCCCCGCTAACGCTCCCCCGGTCCTTCCTCGCAACGATCATCGCACCCTGCCGATGAGCGACGTTCCGCCAAACCCTCCTAGTCCGCACGCTCGGCGGGCCCTGTCAGCCAGGCTCTCCCGCCCTCCAGGCGGACCCCGAGGTCGCCACCGGGGAACCGGACGAGGACTTCGCCCTCGGCGTGTGTGCCGGCTGCGGCCGCGACCGCGCCGGTGCCCGAGGCGCTCGTCTCCCCCACCCCGCGCTCCCAGACCCGCGCTGTCACCTCACCGGGGTGGTCGACTCGCACGACTTCGACGTTCGTCCGGTCCGGGAAGCGAGCGTGTTGCTCGAGTACGGGGCCGATTCGCGCGATCTCGCCGGGATCGCCCTCCACCACGGCATGCGGATTTCCGACCGAGACCGGCACGAACCGAATCCCGTCCACCTCCTCGGGCTCTCCGACGTCGAACTCGCCGAGGTCCTGCTCGACGTCGGAGGCGTTCAGCATGCGCGCAGGAACTTCGCGGGCACCGACCGAGATTCGCACGGTCTCGGCACCCGTGCGGTCCGCGAGCCAGCGCGCGGCGATGCGCGTCCCGTTTCCCGACAGCTCAGCGGTCGAGCCGTCGCGATTCCAAATCACGACCCTGGCTTCCTCGCCGTCGACCTCGACCACCTCGACGATCCCGTCGGCATCGCCGACGAGGTCGCGGGCACTCTCGGGCGTCAGCTCACCCGCTTCGACCAGCAGGTACGTGTTGCCGAGCGCGTGCCAGCTCGAGGATCTCATCGGCGATCTCGCCCGGCGGGCGATCGGCTTCGACCATAACGATGCCGGGAATCCGCCGCATCCACTTGCGCTGGTACGCGGCGTAGCGCCTCGTGTTCACGGTCAACGTCTCCAGGGCCTCGTCGCGGGGT
>JBKOXM010000129.1:0-4626 GCA_046724925.1 Actinomycetota bacterium
ATCCCGCACACCCTGAAGCTCCTTTCGCCCTTCTACGGCTTGTTACTTCGGGTGATGCTGTCGAAAACGTGTCCCGAAACGCATAGAGCCCGGCTCCCGCCGCGCCCTTCGTCGGGAACGGTTAGCCGAGCTCTCGTGTTACGAGAGCGGAGAGACTAGCACAGAGCCTCTCCGCCTCGGATCTGGACTCCGCCTCGGCCAGCAGGCGGATTACGGGCTCCGTGCCGGACGGACGTACGAGCACTCTGGCACTGTCGGCGAGCTCCGCGTTGATCCGGTCCACCTCCGCGAGGAGCTCATCGGGAAGCTCGCGCGAGGCGGCCCGGATGTTGTGTGTCACCTGAGGCAGTCTCGGCATCACGGCGGCCGCTTCGGCAAGCGTGCGACCCTTCAGCGCAGCGCAGAGCAGCAGTGCGGCTGCAAGCCCGTCGCCGGCCACGTGGCCGTTCAAGTAGATGATGTGCCCCGACTGCTCGCCCCCCAGCAGGCCACCCTCGCGGCGAAGCGCCTCGAGCACGTAGCGGTCGCCGACATCCGTAGTGACGACTCGGATTCCGCGCTCGGACATGAGGCGGTGAAAGCCCAGGTTCGTCATCACGGTCACCGCGACCAGGTCGACGCCGAGATCGAGCGCAAGGATCGCGACGATCTGGTCGCCGTCGACGACCCGTCCTTCCGCGTCGACGGCCAGCATGCGATCCCCGTCTCCGTCGAAGGCGATGCCGAGGTCGAAGCCGTCGCGCGTAACCGTTCGTTGCAACTCGTTCAGGTCGGTTGCTCCATAGCCCAGGTTGATGTTGGTGCCGTCAGGTGCGTTCCCAATTGCGGTCACCCGAGCGCCGAGGCTTTCGAACGCCTTCGGTGCGATGCCGGAATAGGCGCCGTTCGCACAGTCGACCACGATTCGGAGCGACGACAGGTCGGAGCCGAACCGTTCGGTGATGTGCTCGAGGTAGCTGTCGGTCGCCACGCCGACGCGGTCGATCTCGCCCTCAACTGCGCGTGGCGGTTCGTCCAGCAGCGCCTCGATCTCCTCCTCGGAAGCATCGGTCAGCTTCTGGCCGTCGCGGTCGAAGAGCTTGACGCCGTTGTATTCGGGCGGGTTGTGCGAGGCCGAGATGACGGCGCCCAGATCGAGGGAGAGGAGCGCGACGGCCGGGGTCGGCAGGACGCCTGCGAGGACGGCGTTGCCGCCTGCGGACACGACACCGCGTGCGAACGCCTCCTCGAGCGCCGGGCCGGAGGCGCGAGTGTCCCGGCCGACGAAGATCCGCCCGCGTCCGGACCAGTACGCGGCCGCTCGGCCGAGTCTCTCGACGAGGTGGTCGGTCAGGTCCTCGCCGTAGATGCCGCGGACCCCGTCCGTGCCGAAGTAGCGGCGGCTGCCGGTCGACGTCGCGGACGGAGCCGGTTGGTCGGTGAGATGCACGCGCGAACCTTACGCGGGTGTCAGGCGGTCACGTCAAGCTGCCGACCTGCGTTTGCAGGACAAACCGCTCGTTCAAGCCATGTGGACATGGGCGCCGGAAGGGCCTTCAAGCGCTGAAAGCGCAGCTTTCAGCGCTTACTAAACTGCGGCGCCTTGCGCGCCTTGTGCAGACCGGCCTTCTTGCGCTCGACGATGCGCGCGTCCCTGGTCAGGAACCCCTCGCGCTTGAGCGCGACCCGGACGTTCGGATCGGCTTCCACGAGCGCGCGCGCGATGCCGTGGCGTACTGCTCCCGCCTGGCCGCTCGGCCCGCCGCCGTGGACGCGAACGCGGATGTCGTACGTGCCCTCCGCACCCGCCACGCGGAGCGGAGCGAGCACCATCGTGCGGTGCGCCTGACGCGGGAAATACTCCTCGAGGCTACGGCCGTTGAACCAGGTTTGGCCGTCGCCGGGCCGCAGGATCACGCGCGCGACGGAGGTCTTGCGCTTGCCGGTGCCCTGGTACTGCGCCCGCTCGGACATTACGCCTTGGTCTCCAGCGGCTTCGGATCTTGGGCGGCGTGCGGATGCTCCGGCCCGGCGTAGATCTTCAGCTTGTTGATCTGCTGGCGTGCGAGCCGATTCTTCGGGAGCATTCCCTTGACCGCGCGCCGGAGCACCTCGGTCGGCCTGCGCGCGAGCTCTTCGCGCGCCGTGCGCTCACGAAGACCGCCCGGATAGCCGGAGTGCCGGTAGTAGACCTTGTCGTCCAGCTTCTTGCCCGTCAGCACGACCTTCTCTGCGTTGACGACCACGACGAAGTCACCGGTGTCGACGTGCGGCGTGTATTGGGGTTTGCCCTTGCCGCGCAGCGTGTCCGCGATCTGGGTCGCCAGACGGCCCAGGGTCTTGCCCTCGGCATCGACGACGTACCACCGGCGCTCGACCTCGCCAGGCTTTGCGTTCCAGGTCTTCATGCGTAGAAACGGCGGACAGGCGTCCGCCGGCGACGGATGGTACCAGCGGGGGCCCGCAGCTAGCCGGAGCCGCCGATCGGCGGGAAGGCGGAGGCCAGGAAATCGTCCGCGCCCCACGCCTGTAGCTTCGGCCGCCACGGAAGCCGCGCGATCCCTCGTCGGTTTCTCACGCGGGCTCGCGAGCGGGCGCCGCTCCACCGCCTTCCGGCCTGGCAAGCCGGAGGAGCGGCAGCAGAACGAGCGCGGTCGCGCCGAGCGCGAGAGCGGTAACGCCGAGGACGTCGAGCGCGTACCCACCGAGCAGAGCGAGGCCTGCTCCGGTCAGCGATGAGAGCTGGTCGGTGAAGCCCAGCAGGCGGCCGCGCTCGGACGGGCTGGCGCGATCCGCCAGCTGCGCCGTCGCGGCCACGAACGAGAGGTTCCAGCCGAGGCCGAGGCCGAAGAGCAGGACTGCGGTCGCCCACACGCTCTCGCCCCAGAGCAGGCCTGCACACGAGATCGCCATTACGACGAGCCCAGCGCCCAGCGCCGGGGTCCGTCCGATCCTGTCGATCACGCTCCCAATCACGATCACGAGCATGAACATCCCGAGCACATGCGCCCCGATGATCGGGAAGACGTCCTGCTGGGTGTGATGGTGGTGCTGGACGACGACGTAGCCGGTCAGATTCATCACCGAGACCATCACCGCGAAGCTCGCGAGCGCCGTCAGGATCGCCGGAATCACGCCGGGCCTCCGGACGATCTCGGCCAACGGAGCAGGCGGCGCGGAGCTCGCTGCGGGATCGCCTCCGATGAGCTCGGCGATGCGCTTCGGGTCCGGACGGACGAACAGAACGAGTGACAGGCCGACGAGGCTCATCGCGCCGGCCGCGAGCCACGGCACCGTGAGCGCTTCCAGCTCGACCTCTTTGCCGGCGAACAGCGGTGAGAAGACCGCGGGCCCGAGGATCGCCCCGAAGACCGAGCCGAAGAGCACGTACGAGATCCCGCGTGCCCGGCGTTGGGGTGGGTACATGTCTCCGGCGGCGGTTCGAACGAGCAGCGCGACGCCGGATCCCGCCCCGGCGAGCGCAAAACCCAAGACAACCGTGACCGCAGAGTCAGTCCGTGTTGAGAGCGCGGCCAGACAGCAGCCGAGGCCGCTCCCAACGAAGCCGGTCACGATCACCGGCCGGCGACCGAAGCGGTCCATGGCACGTCCCGCGGGGAGAGCGACGAGCCCCGCTGCTGCGAGGAAGATCGCCGGCCCGAGTCCGAGCAGCCCTTCGACGCCGGTTACGAGCACGAAGGTCAGCGAGGAGACCGCCGCCGCGAGCTGGAAGAGGCAGGAGTTGACGGCGAGCGCCGCGGCGAGCAGGAGCGTGTTTCGCCGGATCGGCAGGTCGGGCGCAGCGACGCTCATCCGGTGATTGAAGCACCCCAAGCGTGAGAATCCGGGCGTGCTCGACGTGCGAACGCTTGCGGACGGCGGTCAGGAGCCGGTGGAAGTCGCGAACTGGATCGCTGAGTTCGTCGGTGCCGCCTCAAGGTCGCTGGACTTCGCCCACTACGACTTCAACCTTCTGCCTGAGACGGCAGAGGTGGTCGCGGGTGCCGTGAAGGCGGCCGCCGAGCGCGGTGTCGCAGTTCGCTTCCTCTACAACCTCGACCACCGCAACCCGATCCCGGTACCGCCTCCCCCCGAGCCGGACGGGGACCTGATCACCTCACTCGGCGTTCCATTTCGCGCGATTGCCGGGATCCCAGACTTGATGCACCACAAATACGTGGTCCGCGACGGTGAGACCGTGTGGACCGGCTCGCTGAACTGGACGGACGACTCGTTCTCGCGGCAGGAGAACGTGGTCGCGATCGTCGGCTCACGCGACCTCGCGGCCCGTTACTCCGATGACTTCGAGCAGCTCTGGCAGAGCGGTGCCGTCGAGCAGAGCGGGTTCGTCGACACGAGGCCGGTCGAGGTGGACTCACACTCGATCCGCCCGTGGTTCACGCCGGGCCACGGTGCAGGTCTGTCGGCGCGGATCGGCAAGGCGATCAAAAAGGCGCGCCGTCGGATTCGCATCTGTTCCCCAGTGATCACGGCCGCGCCGATCCTCTCGAGCCTGGCCGAGGTCGTCTCGGAAGCGCGTGTCGACCTCGCCGGGTGCGTCGACCAGACGCAGGTACAAGGCGTTATCTATCAGTGGCGCGAGAACGGGAACGTGGCGTGGAAGCTGCCTCTACTCGAGCGCGTGAT
>JBKOXM010000110.1:0-5121 GCA_046724925.1 Actinomycetota bacterium
ACCCCTTATAGGCCGGCGCACGCAGGTGGCCGTCGTGCGTCCACTCGACGAACTCGACCTCGGCCACGAGCTTCGGTTCTACCCAGACGACGTCGCCTTTGCGCACCCTCGGCATCTTCGGCACCCCGGGGAAGGGCGGCGTGTCTCGCTCGAGCGGCTTCAGCTTCGCGAGCAGCCGCTCGATCTCGGCCTCGGTGAAGCCCGTGCCGCAGTTGCCGACGTAGACGAGCTCGTCACCTTCGTACACAGCCAGGACGAGCGAGCCGAGAGTTCCCGCGCGCCTTCCCTGACCCCTCGTGTAGCCGGCGATCACGAACTCCTGCCGCCAGCGAGTCTTGATCTTGAGCCAGTCGCGGGTTCGCCTTCCGACTGCGAAGCGTGACTCGAGACGCTTGGCGAGGACGCCTTCGAGCCGCTGTTCGCGCGCGGCGGCGAGCAGAGCGTCACCGTCATCGAACGTCTCGGAGAGAAGAATCGTGCGGTTCCGCCGGTCGAGGAGCTTCTCGAGCCGCTTCCGTCGCTCGTGTAGCGGCAGGTCGATCAGCGGCTCGCCCTCGAGCTCGAGCAGGTCGAAGACGTAGTAGACGATCGGGGTCTCGGGACGGCCCTGCTGCATCGCGGAGAAGCTCGGGCGTCCGTCCTCGTCGAGCGCGCAGACCTCGCCGTCGACGACGCAGTCGGTCGTCCTCAGGGCCTTGGGGAGCTCTCTCGAGATGCTCTGGAACCGCTCCGCGTAGTTCTGGTCCCTGCGGGTGCGCAGCTCGATCGTGTCGCCGCCGGCGACCCGCGCGATGATCCGGTAGCCGTCCCACTTGATCTCGAAGGCCCACCCGGGCGTGTGCGGCACGTCGGACTCGAGCGTCGCCAGCATCGGCTTGTAGACGCGGTAGCGCTTTGAGGTGCGCTCGCCTGAGCCATCCTCACGCTTGCGGAGGATCAGCCAGTTCTTCTCGTCGCCGGAGAGCCTCGCCGGCACGAGGGCCCACGTCCCTTCGAGGCGCTTGCCGTGCAGACGCACGGTGAGCCCGCCGTTCCGCTTCTCCTCGACGAGCTCGTAGGTGCCTCGATCCCAGATCTCGACGCTGCCGGCGCCGTACTCGCCTTTGGGAATTTCGCCCTCGAAGTTGGCGTAGTCGAGCGGGTGATCCTCGACGTGGACGGCCAGGTGCTGCTGTCCGGGCTCGAGGGGAACGCCTTTCGGGACCGCCCAGCTGGCGAGCGCACCGTCGCGCTCGAGCCGGAAGTCGTAATGCAGCCGACGCGCGTCGTGGCGCTGGACGACGAAGATCGGCGCCTTCTCCTTCCGTTTCCTGCCCGAGAAGGGCTCGGGTGTTTTCTTCGGGTCACGCTTCCGGCGGTAGTCGCGCAGCTGAGCCTTGGCCACGGGTCTAGCTTGCCTTGCCGGGACCGGTCGTGTGGGAGCCCTTCGCAGGGGTCACGCATCGTCGCCTCGTTGGGGTCGCTTCGAGACTCGCGCTCCACCGCACCTCGGGGGAACCGAGGTCCTCCCCTGCCGTGCAAACAGGCGGGGAAATGGCGCTAAGCGGGATTTTCCGCATTGCGAAGCGTGTTTCCAGCGGGGGAAAACACTGTGGAAGTTGTTGAAAGACGCTCGTGGACGACCCCTAACGACCGTTCGGCAGGACGTGGTGTCTCTCAGGCAAACACACCGAGCGCCCGGTACTTCGCTCGGCGCGAGCGTCGTAGGTCGTCGGGCGACGTTCCGTCCAACTCCTCGAGCGCCTCGCGCAGCGCTTCGCCGAGCAACCGCGCTGCTTCGTCGGCGTCGGTATGCGCGCCACCCTCCGGCTCGGCCACGATCGCGTCGATCACGCCCAGTTCGAGGCAGTGCACCGCGTCCGGCTTGAAGGCAGCCGCGGCCTTGCGAGCTTCCGAGGCGTCGCGCCAGAGGATTGCGGCGCACCCCTCGGGCGAGATCACCGAGTAGATCGCGTTCTCCTGCATCAGCACGCGATCTGCAACGGCGATCGCAATCGCCCCGCCCGAGCCGCCCTCGCCGATGATGCATGCGACCGTCGGGACGCCGAGCCGAACCATCGCCGCCTGGGCGCGAGCGATCGCTCCGCCCTGCCCGTGTTGCTCCGCCGCAACGCCCGGATAGGCACCCGGGGTGTCGACGAGCGTCACGAACGGGAACCGATGCCGGTCGGCGAGCTGCATCGCGCGAACGGCCTTCCGGTACCCCTCGGGATACGCCATGCCGAAGTTCCGCCGCGTGCGCTCTTGGATGTCGCGACCCTTCTGGTGACCGACGAGGACGATCGTCCGGCCGTCGAAGCGCGCGATCCCTGCCACGATCGCCTCGTCGTCGGCGCGGTAGCGATCCCCGTGCAGCTCGAAGAAGTCGTCGCAAAGCCGCTCCACGTAGTCGAGCGTGTAGGGGCGATCCTGGTGACGCGCGAGCTCGACCGAGCGCCAGATCTCTTCGTCCGTCGCCTCGGCCGAGACGCGGTCGAGCTGACGCTGAAGGCGCTCGAGCTCACCCGACACACGTGCGCCGCGCAGCAGCCCGACCCCCTTCAACCGGCTGAGCCGCTGGCGGAGTCGAAGCTCGGCTTCACCGGCCATTGGCGAACAGGTCCAGGAGACGGCCGACCGTCTCGCGTTGCTCCGCGCGCGGGACGATCGCGTCGACATGCCCGAAGTCGAAGTTCGACTCGGCGCGCCCGAAGTCCTCGGGGAGCTTCTCACGCGTCGTCTGCTGAACGACGCGCGGACCCGTGAAGGCAAGCAGCGCGTTCGGCTCGGCGAGGATCACATCTCCGAGGCTCGCGAAGCTCGCAAGCACTCCCGCCGTCGTCGGATGAGCCATCAGGCTGATCATCGGCACGCCGGCGTCGTGGAGGTCCTCGACGGCGCACACGGTCTTCGGCAGCTGCATCAACGACAGGATCCCCTCCTGCATCCGCGCGCCGCCCGACGCCGTCACGGAGACAAGCCCCACGTTTCGCTCGACAGCCGCATCGCAGGCACGCGAAAACTTCTCACCGACAACGCTGCCCATCGACCCGCCCATGAAGGCGAAGTCCATCACCGCGAGCTCGCACGGATGCCCGTTGATTGTTGCCGCGCCGATCACGATGGCCTCCCCCAAACCCGTCTTCAACTCGGCCTCGGCCAGCCGCTCGGTATAGGGACGAAGGTCAAAGAACCCCAGCGGGTCCTCCGAACGAAGGTCAGCCGCCTCTTCGCTGAAGGTTCCCTCATCTGCGAGATGCGCGATCCGCGAGCGGGCGCGCATCGGGAAGTGGTGGCCGCAGTGCGCGCACACCCATAGCGTCGCTTCGAGCTCGTCGTCGCGGTAATGCGAGTGGCAGCCCGGGCACGTGTTCGGGTGTTCGCCTTCGGCAGGCGGCTGGTCGCGCGTTTCGACGTGAACGTCGACGCCGGACGAACTCGATGCGCCTTCGGGCGGCATAAGCGCACGAGTTTAGACCTGGCTCGCGTGACGCGGGTTACAGCCCGAGCGAGCTACACAGCCTGCTGAGCGGCCCGACGTTCTCGGGAGCGGGCGTCAGCCCGGAGAGCCCGGCGCCCACGACTGTCGAGCTCCCGCGCAGGCGCTGGAACAATTGAGCGACCTCGTCGAGCTCGAGACCACCAGGCTCCGGCATGAACGAGGTCACCGCGTCGCCCGCAAGGGAGTCGCAGTCGAGCGCGACGTAGACGCAGTCGACGCCCTCGAGCGCCCGCTCGACGGAACCGTCGCCGATCTGCAGGCCGCTGTCCGCGATGAACTCAGCCTCCGGGGGGTCGAGATTGCGCGCCCCCACGAGGGCCACGTTTTCGGGAGCGACCGTGCCGGCGTCGAGAACCATCCTGAGCGGCATCCCCCACGGATTTCCGGTGGGAGAGCTCTCGGGCGTGTTCAGATCGCCGTGGGCGTCCAGCCAGACCACCGCGATGTGCTCGTAACGAGCGGCGAGGCCCTCGAGCGCGCCGACGTGGGCGCAGCAACAGCCACCGAGGACGAGAGGACGCTCTGGTAGCTCGGCCGCGAGCGCAAGCGTCTGCTCCCCGAGCGTGTCCTCCGCGATGACTGCCGCCTCCGGATATGGAAGGTCGAGCGTGGCGGCCTCAGCCATCGCCTCGCCTCCGTCACCCCAGGCGCGTGGAACCCGGACGAGGCCTGCCCCGAACTCACGGCCACAGCTGTGGCACTGGTAGTCCGGGCCGAGCGCAACCGCCGTGAACGTTTTGCAGTCCGGGCACTTGGCACGCAGCCGAGACATGCGCCAAAGAGCCTACCGACAGGTCACGCCAGACCCCTGCGCCGCTAGACGCTGCTCTCGTAGACGTCGAACTGCCGGAGGACCCGCATCCCGACGGCCTCGTAGAGCCTGTGCGCGCCGGTCAGACTTTCGGCGTCCACGCCTAGGCCGACGCTCCGGAAGCCCCGACGCGCGAACTCAGCAAACGCGTGCTCGAGTAGGGCACGCCCAAGGCCCTTGCGGCGCCACGGTCGGCGCACGCCGAGCACCGACACCCAGCCCATCTGCGGCACGGCGTCGTACGGCCGGCAGAGCGCGATCCCGGCGATCTCGGCACCGTCGCTCGCCAACCACAAGAGGCTGGGATCGAAGCTCTCGTGGAACGTCCAATGCTCCCACTCGTCGTAGGGATCGGGTGTGTGGTCCCAGACGTCCGCGAAGGTTTCCTGGTGGACGTCGTAGACGGCATGCGCATCCTGCGTGGCGAAAGTGCGCACGCTGATCCCATCGGGCCACACCGGCTCGGGCAGCTCACCGTCCAGTTCGATCCGCATCCGGTACGAGTGTCGGATCAGCTTCAGGCCGTCGGCCTCGAGAGCCTGTTTGAGCGTGTCATCCTGTGAATCGGCATAGCCCCGAAAGGCTGCGCCCGGAACCGCGTCACTGCGCGCCCGCTCCCGTGCCCAGGCGATCAGCGCGGCGAGGTCGTCCGGCCCCGCGCGCTCGGGATCGTGCCGCAGATCGAGCCAATTCCGCGTATGGAGTTCTCTCTTGTCGCTCACGTCGGCATACGCCCTGATCGAGGTGTTTCGCTCGACGTCGCGCACGTCGCGCTCGATATTCACGCTCGGCGAGCTGAACCAATGCTCCAGATCGGACGCGCTGATCT
>JBKOXM010000137.1:0-5478 GCA_046724925.1 Actinomycetota bacterium
TCTGTGCACTTATCGGCGCGGACGAGGAACGGCTCACGATCGGTTTTCAGACGCATTCGACGGTCGTCAACCGGGCCGAGGCGGGCTCCCGCGGAGTTCCAGGGGACGGTCTCTGGACGGACGAGCCGAACATCCCGATGCTCGCACTCGGCGCCGACTGTGTGCTGATGGCGCTCGCGCGCAAGAACGGCGGCCCGCCGGCCCTCGCGGTCATCCATGCCGGGTGGCGGGGCCTCGCGGACGGAATCGTCGCGGCCACGGCACAGCCGCTCGGCACCCGCCTGACCGCGATCGTCGGACCGGCGATCGGGCCCTGCTGCTACGAAGTGGGGGACGACGTCGCGAGCCGCTTCCGGGGAACGTATGGCCCGAACATCCTCAGAGACGGCAAGCTCGACCTCTGGACGGCCGCCGAGAAGGCAGCCCGCGCGGCAGGTGCGACCGAGGTCGAGCGACTCGACCTCTGCACGCGATGCCGCTCCGACCTCTTCTTCTCCGAACGGCGGACGGGGAGGCCGCGTGGGACGCAGGGTGTCCTCGGGCTTGTCAGCTGACGCGGTGCGCGCTCGCTACGAGCGCGTCCGGGAGGAAGTCGGGGCCGAGGTGACCATCGTCGCCGCGACGAAGTACGTTGCCGTCGAGGACTTGGCCGTGCTCGCCGACGCCGGGATCGAGGTCGTTGGCGAGAACCGGGCGCAGGACCTCGAGCTCAAGCACGCGGCGCACGGCGAGGCGTTCCGCTGGCACTTCATCGGACACCTCCAGAGCCGAAAGGCCAAGGTCGTGAACGCCCTCTGCGAGCTCGTGCACTCGCTCGACTCGGAGTCGGCGGCCCGGCAGCTCGAGATCCCCGCTCTCGTCCAGGTCAATCTCGCCGGCGAGGAGACGAAGTCCGGGATCCCGCCCGACGACCTGCCGCGGTTCCTCCGGCTGTACCCGGAAGTGCGCGGCCTCGCGACGATGCCGCCGGCGGCGGACGACCCGGAAGCATCGCGCCCGTACTTCCGCAAACTGCGTGAATTGGCGGAAGAACACGGGCTGACCGAGCTTTCGATGGGTACGAGCCAGGATTACAACGTCGCCGCGGAGGAGGGTGCGACCATGATCCGAATAGGCTCGGTGCTGTATCAGGGTTAACATTCCTGCCGCCATGGGCTTCGGAGACGTCTGGAACCGCACGCTCGTCTACTTCGGAATCGCCGAAGAGGATGAGGACTGGGACGAAGACGGCTACGTCACGAACGAGGAGCTCGAGCGCTCGTACAGCGAGCGTCCGAACGTGCGCCGGCTCTCGCCGCGCCGACGCCGAAACGAGTTCGAGGACTGGACCGATCCCGAGCCACAGCGTGGAGGAGGGCAGACGGCGGTCCTGCGTCCGAGGCCCCGCGCGGTGGAGGCTGCGCCCGGTGAAGCCTCGGTCCGCGTCCACCTCGTCGTGCCGCGTAGCTTCAACGACGCGCAGCAGATCGCGGACAAGTTCAAGGAAGGGACGCCGGTCATCCTCAACCTCCAGGGGTCGGACGCCGACCTCTCGAAGCGGCTGATCGACTTCGCAAGCGGCCTCACGTACGCCCTCGACGGAGGCATGCAGCGGGTCGCGGACAAGGTCTTCCTGCTCACGCCGCGAAACGTCGAGGTCTCGGCGGAAGAGCGGGCCCGCCTCCTTGAGCGCGGCGGCTTCTTCAACCAGGCCTGATTAACTCGGCCACCCTGAGGTGGGGGTTCCTCCTGCTGTCCTCGGCGCTGATCTGTACAGGCTGATTCGGCGAGGTGGTGGCCAGGACACGGAGGAGCGAGGCAAGCCCTCTGCCGACCAAGCCTCGGAGCTCGAGCCGCCCGTCATCTCGGAGCGTTTTACGGTGTTCCCGTGTCCGGCCAAACCGCGAGCTGAAGTATTCGAGCGCGATCTTCGCCCGAAGTAGTTGCCTAAGAGGACCTGAGCAGCCGCCAAAGCGCGGTCACGCCTTCGCGGGCCACTTCGAGCGCGACGAGGATCAATGAAACCAACAGCCAGAGGAGAAGCACCCCCGCGCCGATGTTGACTCCCTCGTCCGGCTGGGTCGAAAGCGATGCGACGTAGACGAACATCGCCACAATCGAGGCAGTGCAGGCGAGGGTGAGTCCCCAGCGCACCGACCTCTTGCGGACGAACAGCGACGCAGCCTGCACGATCAGGACGAGCGGAGCGATCGGAAGCGCCAGGTAGTCGTACCAGGGATCCACGCCGCAACGTTTCTACCCGGATCCCGCTCGGGCGATACGTCCGCGCCTAGAGGAACCCCGCTTCTAGAGCCGAACTTCGCCGCATGAGCGGACAGCTCGTGCTTGCCGACGCGATCTCCCAGATCGAGAACTTCGTCACGGTCTTCATCTCGGTCTACATCCTCCTGATCTTTGCCTACATCATCACGTCCTGGTTCCGGCTCCCGTACTCGGTCTGGCTGAACCGGATCCAGCGCTTCCTCTACGACGTCTGCGAGCCCTACCTCCGCATCTTCCGGCGCGTCCTGCCGCCGCTCGGGCCGCTCGACCTTTCGCCGATCATCGCGATCTTCAGCCTCTATCTCCTCCGCATCGTGATCCTCTCGATCCTGGACCGATTCCACTGAGGAGGGAGGTGAGAAATGGGCCTCACACCTGTTGAAATTCGCCATGTCAAGCTCGGAAAGGGCCTCTGGGGCTACAACCGGCGCACCACGGACCGGCTGCTCGAGGAGATCGTCATGAGCTTCGAGGAGGTTTGGCGCGAGCGCGCCGACCTCGAGGACAAGCTCGAGCGCCTCGAGTCGGACATCGCCCGCTATCGCGATCTCGAGACATTGCTTCGCAAGACGCTCGTCTCGGCCGAGCGAAGCGCTCAGGAGCTGAAGGACCATGCGCGCCGCGAGGCCGGCGTCCTCCTGAGCGAGGCGCACGCGGAGGCGCGACTGATCAAGCAGCGCGCTTTCGCCGAGCGTGAGCACCTGCGCGGCGAGGCGAGCCGGATCAAGTCGCTGTTGCGCTCCGCCCTGGCGATGGTCGACGAGCAGAACGGTGACGACGAGGCCGCGGAAGCGGCCTGACCGCCTGAGTAAACTTGGGCCTGATGGCGGTCGACGTCGGACGCTTCAAGGAGCTCCTCGAGGAGGAGCGCCGCCGCGTGCTCGACGCCATCGAGTACCTGCACAAGGAGAACCCCGGCTCGATCGAGGAAGAGACCGAGGACGAGACGACCGACAACCACATCGCCGAGACCGCCACGGCGACGCTCGACCGCGAGATCGACTACACGCTCGAGGAGAACTCGGAGCACGTCCTCTCGGAGATCGAGGGGGCTCTCGTGCGGATCGAGGACGGGACGTACGGCACTTGCGTCAACTGCGGCAAGCCGATCGCCGAGGAGCGCCTCGCCGCGATCCCGTGGGCGACGTACTGCATCGACTGCAAGCGACTCCTGGAGCGCCGGTGAACGAGCCCGCGCCGACTAGGCGTCGACTCGGCGACGCCGCCCAAGAGGGCGCGGGGGCTTCGCCCGCGCGCCCGGCTTCATTCGATGTAAGGGTGGGGTCGTCCACGGACGCGTTGACCCCGGTTGCCGGGGCTCAACGCTCGCTCGCCGCGCGAGTGCAGCAGTGGAGCGGTCTGCTTGCAATCGCTCTCGCCGCGCTCGCCGCCGACCAGCTTACGAAGCACATCGTCTCGAGCAGCCTTGCGCTCGACGAGGAGCGCCACGTCGCGGGGCCGCTCTCGATCCACCACGTCCAGAACTCCGGCATCGCGTTCGGGCTCTTCGCGAGCGCGACGCCGATCGTCACCGTGCTGACCGCCGTCGCCGTCGGCTGGATGCTGCTCTTCTTCGCGCGGTCGGGCTCTCGGCACCCGGTGCTGCCGATCGCGCTCGGCCTCCTGATCGGCGGCAGCGCCTCGAACCTCACGGATCGCATGCGCCTCGGGCACGTGACCGACTTCATCGATCTTCGCTTCTGGCCGGCGTTCAACCTCGCGGACAGCTTCATCGTTCTCGGCGTCCTCATCCTCCTCGCGGCGCTGCTGCTCCCGCAACGGGCGCAACAACGGCCGCGGCCTGTTCCTGACACGCACGGTCCGCGTTCCTGACGAGGCGGCGGGCGCCCGCCTCGACCGGTTTCTGGCGGAGCTTCCCGAGGTCGGGTCGCGCTCGACGGCGGAACGCCTGCTCGCCGCCGGCGCGGTTCGGGTCGTTGGAGCCGTGTGTGCGAAGAGCCACCGGCTCGAAGGTGGAGAGGAGGTCGAAGTAGAGGTCGACGCCCGCGAGACCGCAGTTCCCGCGATCGAGCCCGAGGAGGTGCCGTTCCGGGTCGCGTACGAGGACGAGCATCTGTTGGTGGTCGACAAGCCCGCGGGCGTCGTCGTCCATCCGGGGGCGGGTCACGCTTCCGGGACGCTCGTCCACGGGCTCGCGGGCCAGGCCGCGGGTGGGGAGGAGGACCGGCCGGGGATCGTGCACAGGCTCGACCGGGACACCTCGGGCCTGCTGGTCGTCGCTCGCTCAGACGAGGCGCACGAGCGGCTCCAGGAGCTGATCCGGGCGCGGGAGGTGGAGCGGAGCTACCTGGCGCTCGTTCGTGGACGGCCCCGGTCCTGGCGCGGGACGATCGATGCCCCGATCGGCCGCGACCGTGACGATCCGACGCGCCGCTCGCTGGACACGGACACGCCCAGGGAGGCTGTCACACACTTCGAGGTTGCGGAGCTGCTCGGCGGGCACGCGCTGCTGGCGGTCCGGCTCGAAACGGGCCGGACGCATCAGATCCGGGTCCATCTCGCGGCTATCGACCTCCCCGTCGTCGGCGATCCGGTCTACGGCGTCCCGGAACCTGCCCTCGGCCGCCAGTTCCTGCACGCGAACAGGCTCGCGTTCACGCATCCCTTCACGGGCGAGCGGGTCGAGATCGAGTCGCCCTTGCCGAACGACCTCGCCGGGTACATCGAGCGGCTCAGCGCTGGTGGAACACGTACGCGAGCGTGAGCTGCGTCGCTGCGAGGAGGACGAGGAGAACGCTCAGGACGGGATGGCCGAGCCGGACAAGTGCCGCAGCGCCGCAGGCGACGATCGCGAGCTCGAGCCGCAGGCGCGACGGATCATCGAGCTTCGACGCGGAGAAACGCGTGACGAGCGTCACCCACACGATGGCGAAGGCGATCGGGACGCCGATCGCGAGGACCCACCGGCCGAACGAGCCGCCTTCCTCCCAGCCCCAGAACGCGAGCGACACGAGGATGAGCAGCTCGAGAACGACCTGAAGCACGTCGCTTGCTGCCTGCATCCTGAAAACTTAGACGACCTCGGCGCGATCGTGGTTGCCGCTAGACTTCGCCGACCGTGTAACCGTCCCGGCGGGAAGCGCGGGTGGTGGTGCCGCTGATTGGGCGGTTCCATCCGTCTCCGCCGGCTGTAGGGAATCAACCAACAGGAGGAAAGCCGTGGCAGCCGTGAGCATGCGTGAGCTTCTGGAGGCC
>JBKOXM010000017.1:0-4666 GCA_046724925.1 Actinomycetota bacterium
GCCCCCAGGCTCTCGAAAAGGCGTCGGTTCCCATCCCCGGCGACGACCGCGACGACCTCAGTCACTGCATCCGGCACCGCCTCGAGCAGCCGCTCCTCCCGCTGCTCGGTCTGGCGATGCATGTTCGCCACCTCGATGCCCTCGATCACGCCTGCACGCGTACCGAGCCGAAGGGCTGCGCCCGGATCGTCGGTGTGCACGTGCACCTTGAGCGCGCTCGGATCGCCCACGACGAGGAGCGAATCGCCCAGCGCCTCCAGCTCGTGCTCGAGCTGCTCGGCATCGAGCTCCTCGCCCTCGATGACGAACGTCGTGCAATAGCGGTAACGCGAGAGCTCCTGGTGGATCGCGTCGGAGGAGATCTCCTCCTCGTCCAGCGGTGCCTCCGGAAGCTCCTCGCCCGTCACGCCGGCTGCGAGACCGCGAAGGAGCTCGACCAGACCGGCGGCTCCAGCGTCGACGACGCCTGCGTCGCGCAAGACGTCGAGCTGCTCGCGCGTGCGGGCGACCGCCTCGTCGCCGCGAAGGACGAGCTCGCGGAGCAGGGCCGGCACCGCCGGCTCCGGCTTCGGCTCGGCCGCCTCGGCGAGCGCGCGGATCGCAGTTAGCATCGTCCCTTCGACAGGCTGGCGGACAGCGCGGTACGCGGCGTCGCTTGCGGAGCGAAACGCGCGCGCCAACGCGGCTCCGTCGATCGGGTCCGCGTCATCGAGACCATCAGCGAAGCCTCGAATGATCTGGGAGAGGATCACGCCGGAGTTCCCGCGCGCGCCCATCAACGCCGCGCGCGTGATCTCGCGCGCGAGCTCCGCACGCCCGGTCGCCTGGGACTGCTCGACCGCCTCGACGACTGCGCGCGCCGTCTCGCTCATGTTCGTACCGGTGTCCCCGTCAGGGACCGGGTAGACGTTGAGGTCGTCGATCCGGCGACGGTTACGCTCGAGCGAGCTCAGGGCGGAGCGCGCGAGCCGACGGGCCGCCTCAAGCTCGGACGAGACCGCGGTCGCCATCACACGCAGCGTTCCGACGTGACCATCAAGCCGAGCGTCTCACGTCCTGGATGTGGACGTCGACCGAGTCAACACGAAGTCCGGCCAGACGCTCGACCTCGTAGGTGACGCGGTTTCGGACACCGGAGGCGACCTCCGCGAGGTTGAGGCCGTGCTCGACGACGACGTAGAGGCCGATCACCACACCCTCGTCGCCGGCGCTGATCTCCACTCCATGCGTCAGCTTGTCGCGCGCGAGGAGTCGCCCGACCCTGCCGCGACGGGACATCCCCACGACTCCGTAGGACTCCGCGACGGCATGGCCCACGATCTGCGCGATCGCGTCGGCTGAGATCGAGATGCGGCCGAGTGGAGACGAAAGCGAACGCGCTGCTTCCATGCGGCGATTAGACGCCGCGGACATGAGGGCGGTTGCCGACCGCCGTCCGGAGCGGATGAACTGCGCGAAGGAGGAGCTAGAGCGCCTTCTGGACCTTGCCGCCCTTGAGGCAGCGGGTGCAGACGTACGCGCGCGTCGGCCGCCCGTGCAGGACGACACGGACTCGCTGGAGGTTGGGGTTGAAGCGTCGCTTCGTCGCCACCATCGAATGGCTCCGGTTGTGACCGAAGGACGGCGCTTTCCCACAGACGGCACAGATCTTGGACATCGGCGGGCCAGTGTAGCTAGCGGCGGGTACTTGGCCTTACTGGCGGGCGGCCGCCGCGCGCAACTGGCCGAAGAGGTCGGCCATCTCGAGGGCGCTGCGGACCGCATCGGCGGCCCGGTCGATCCGAGCTTCCGCCTGCTCGCGGGTGTCGACCGTGAGCACGCCGAAGGCGACCGGCACGCCGGTCTCGAGCGCCGCCAGCTGGAGCCCGCTCGCCGCCTCGCCGGCGACGAACTCGAAGTGCGCCGTCTCGCCCCGGATCACGCAGCCGAGCGCGATCACGCATGTATAGCGGCGCGTCTTCGCAAGCGCCATCGCGCCGAGCGGCAGCTCGAAGGCGCCCGGGACGGGAGTCACCGTGACGGCCTCGCGCTGGACGCCGGCGCGCTCGAGCTCCGCCAGCGCCTCCTCCAGAAGCCGAGTCGTGATCTCGCCGTTGAAACGGCTGACGATGATTGCCACGCCGCGGCGCCCGCCTGACGGCGCGCCCTCGAGGACCTTGACGTCGTCCGGAATCGACAGACCGCCGGGCGCATGCTCTTCGGGCGGGCGAAGACGCGGAAGCTCCTGCGCTTCAGCCTGGGCCGGCTCAGTCGGCTCGACCGGCTCAGCCGGCTCAGCCGGCTCGACCGGCTCAGCCGCGGCCTCGTCCACCGCAACTTCCGCCGGTTCGCCGTCGAGCGCAGGCTCCGCCCGCAAGGTTGCCTCCTCGGCCCGGTCTCTCACTCGTCTTCGACCTCGAAGCGCAGATCCTGGTGATGCAGGCGATGGCCGAGCTTCTCGCGCTTCGTCTTCAAATACCGCGCGTTCTCCTCGTTTGGCTCGATCTCGATCGGCACTTGTTCGGTCACGGTCAGCCCGTAGCCCTCCAAGCCCGTCAGCTTCTTCGGATTGTTGGTCATGATCCGGATGGTGGACAGGCCCAGGTCGGCGAGGATCTGATTGCCGATCCCCCAGTCGCGCGGGTCCGCCTCGAAGCCGAGCTCGGCGTTCGCCTCGACGGTGTCGAGGCCCGCTTGCTGGAGCTCGTACGCCCGCAGCTTGTTCAAGAGCCCGATACCGCGACCCTCCTGCGACATGTAGAGCAGGACGCCCCGCTCCTCGGCGGCGATCCGGCGTAGTGCCTGGTCGAGCTGCTCGCCGCAGTCGCAGCGCAACGAGTGGAACACGTCGCCCGTGAGACACTCGGAGTGGACTCGCACCAACACGTCCTGCTTTTCCGCCACTTCTCCTTTCACGAGCGCGACGTGCGGCTTCCCCGTCAGCTTCTCGCGGAACGCGACGGCGGTGAACTCGCCGTACTGGGTCGGCAGCCGCACGGCGACGCTGCGCTCGACCAGCTTCTCGGTCCGCCGGCGATATTCGATCAGCTCGGCGATGGTCACAAGCTTGATCCCGTGCTTGCGGCAGTACGGGATCAGATCTGGGACGCGGGCCATCGTCCCGTCCTCGTTCATGACCTCGCAGACGACACCGGCCGGCGCCAGGCCGGCGAGTCGGGCGAGATCGACTGCGGCCTCGGTCTGCCCGGCGCGCTCGAGGACGCCGCCTCGGCGCGCGCGGAGCGGGAAGACGTGGCCCGGCCGCACGAGGTCGTGCGGACCTTTCGAAGAATCGATCGCGACCTGAATCGTGCGCGAGCGGTCAGGCGCCGAGATGCCGGTCGTAACGCCTTCGCGAGCCTCGATCGAGACCGTGAAGGCGGTGCCGAGAGGCGTTTCGTTCAGGCTCGCCATCTGCTCGAGGCCGAGCTCGTCGCAGCGCTCCTCGGTCAGGCACAGGCAGATCAGCCCGCGCGCATGCGTCGCCATGAAGTTGATCGCCTCCGGCGTCGCGAACTGCGCCGCGATCGTGAGGTCCCCCTCGTTCTCGCGGTCGGCGGCGTCGACGACGACAACGAACTTGCCCTGACGGATGTCCTCGATCGCCTCCTCGACGGTGGCGAAAGGCGACGGCTCCGGAACAGCCGCGAGGTCCCTGCTCATCGGGCGGATCGTACCGAGGTCACCGTCTGGCAAGGCGTTCTACGTATTTGGCGAGGACGTCCACCTCGAGGTTCACTTGGTCGTCGACCCCGAGCACCCCCGCGGTCGTTACCTCGAGCGTGTGGGGCACGAGTGCGACTGCAAAGGCGTCCTCGGCCAGCTCGGCAATCGTGAGCGAGACGCCGTCGACGGCGATCGAGCCCTTCTGGACGCAGTAGCGGAGCACAGCGACGGGCGCCTCGATCCAGACGCGTCGGCTATCGCCTTCCGCCTCGACCGACCGCACGCTCCCAACCGCGTCGACGTGGCCCTGGACGTAGTGGCCACCGAGCGGCTCGCCGACGCGTAAGGCGGGCTCGACGTTGACGGAATCGCCCGCCTGTGTGTGCTTCGCGCGTGCACGCGTCTCCTCGGCGACGTCGAAGGCCATTCGCCCGTTCGTGATCTCGACGGCGGTAAGACACATGCCGTCGATCGAAACCGAGTCGCCGATTGCCGTCGCACGTGCCGTCTCCGGGGCCTCGACGACGAGCCGCCCGTCGTCGGAGGCTGCGACCCGTCCGCGCTCGCGCACGATCCCGCTGAACATCGGCTCAAGGTTATCCCGCGTTGGACGCGTCGACCGTTCTAAGGCCTTCCGCTTCGTGACGATCCCGGCACGCTTCCGTCGCAGACTTGCGCGCTTTTCGGCGTTACGATCGCTGCGGGGAGGAGGTCAGAGGTACCTAGGCTGAACCGGGCAATGGCCTGACCAGGCGTGGCCGGAAGGACCCTCCCGTGCCGCGCCGGCTCTGGCTCCCTAGGAGGGTTTGGCGGAACGTCGCTCGTCGGCAGGGTGCGATGGTCGTTCCGAGGCAAGCACGCAGGGAGCGCTAGCTGGGGCGGGACCTCCGTTCTAGCGCGACTGTTCGTCAAGCATTGACGCGTAGCGTGCGATTGAGGACGCCGTCCTCGGGGCGAGAAGCGCGGCCCGACGGCACAGCGCTGCGTTTCGCCGAGCCCTCCTAAAACGTCAGGTCGAGCC
>JBKOXM010000176.1:0-2469 GCA_046724925.1 Actinomycetota bacterium
GAGTAGCGCGGTCTGACGACTCAGCGCTGCGTTTCGTCAAGCCCTCCTAGGTCGTGAGCTCGCGCACGAGCCGGCGGAACTCGTCGCCGCGCTGCTCGAAGTTCTCGAACTGGTCGTAGCTCGTGCACGCCGGCGAAAGCAGGACGACGTCCCCCGCCTGCGCGATTCGTCGTGCCGACCGCACCGCTTCCGGGAGATTGGCCACCCGCTCATACTGCCGACCGGCGGCGTCAAGGACGCGTGAGAGCTCGCCGGCAGCCTCGCCGATCAGGTAGACGGCCCGCGTCGACGCGGGAAGCGCCTCCGCGAGAGGGGTGAAGTCTTCGCCCTTGCCTCGACCGCCGAGGATGACGAGGAGCGGTGCGTCGTACGCCGAGAACGCCCGTCGCGCCGCGGCGACGTTGGTGGCCTTCGAATCGTTGACCCAGAGCACGCCGTCGATCTCCGCGACAGGCTCGAGCCGGTGTGGCACCCCCGGAAACGTCCTGAGTGCCTCGGCGATCGCCTCGTCGTCGATCTGGGCCGCGCGCGCGGCCGCAGTTGCGGCAGCTGCGTTCTCGCGGTTGTGCGCTCCCGGGATGCGCGGCTCTGCCGGGAGCTCGGCCGCCGAGTCGAACTCGATTCGTCGTGCGTCCCCGGCTGCGCGGTCAAAACCGCGGGGCACGACGGCCACGTCCTCCCTGGTCTGGTTCTCGAACAGGCGGAGCTTCGCGTCCTCGTACGCGGACTGCGTGCCGTGCCTGTCGAGATGGTCGGGCTCGAGGTTGATCAGCACGCCCACGTGCACCCGGAACCGCTCGATCCACTCGAGCTGGAAGCTCGAGAGCTCGCACACGATCCACGCGTCGGATGCGATCTCGCCGTCGAGCGCACAGACGGCGTAGCCGATGTTCCCCGCGACGGCGAACTGACGCCCGGCAGCCTCGAACATCGCTCCGAGCAGCGCAGATGTTGTCGTCTTGCCGTTCGTGCCGGTGACGCCGAGGAAAGGGTTCGGAAGGATGCGGCCTGCGATCTCGACGTCGCTCCAGATCGGTGCGCCGCCGGCGAGCTGCTGGGCGACCTCGTTCGGCACTCCGCCGCTCTTGACGACGACGTCCACCTCCGGGGCGATGACCCCATCGCCGAGCTGCACGTCGATTCCCGCAGCTCTCAGCTCCGCGACGTCGACTGTCGGAGAACGATCGACGCCGGTCACGCGGACGCCGCGCCGAGCGAGCGCAAGCGCCGCCGCCCGGCCCTGACGTGCGAGCCCGACGACGAGCGCCCGGGCGGGCAGCTCAGAGGTCATCGATCCGAGGCGTCGCTGTCGACACGCACGACTTCCGCTACCGATTGAAGTGCGGGTAGTAGCGGTAATACAGCGCAAACCCCGCCGCACACAGAATCGCGGCGGCGATCCAGAAGCGGACCATGATCTTCGTCTCCGACCACGCCTTCATCTCGAAGTGGTAGTGGATCGGCGTTATCAGGAACACGCGCCGGCCGAGGTACTTGAACGTGAAGACCTGAATCATCACCGAGAGTGCCTCCACGACGTAGATGCCGCCGATCAGCAACAGCAGCGACTCGGTGTTCGTCATGATCGCGAACCCCGCGAGCGCACCGCCGATCGCCATCGCGCCCGTGTCGCCCATGAAGACCTCGGCCGGGAAGGCGTTGTACCAAAGGAAGCCGACCACGGCTCCGATCAGCGCGGCCCCGATGATCGCCAGGTCGAGCTTGACGTCGTTGCGGTCTCCAGGCGGGCCTGAGCGGATGTACGCGATCACGTTCATTGCCGTGAACGTGAACAGCGCGATGATCGCGGTGCCCGCCGCCAGGCCGTCGATGCCGTCGCTGAGATTGACGCCGTTGGCGGCCCCGGCGATGACGAAGAAGAGGAGCGCGAACCAGAGGGACCCGAACGGGATCATCAGGTCGACGACCGGCAGGTACACGCTCGTGGACATGTCCCGGTCGTGCGCGATCCAGCCGACGACAGCGGTGATCGCGGCAAGCAGCAGCAGCTTCCAGCGGCCCGAAAGCCCGAGCGAGCGCCGATGCGTCACCTTGATGAAGTCGTCGATGAAACCGATCAGGCCGCACCCGAGCGTGACGAACAGGACTGTGAGCGCCGGCACGGTGTAGCGACTGAGCGCGAGGAACGCGACCGCCGCCGACACGAGGATCAGCACGCCGCCCATCACCGGCGTTCCCTGCTTGGTCTCGACGTGACGGGCTAGTGCCTCCTCGCGGACGAACTGGCCGAGCTCTTTGCGGCGCAGGAACTCGATGAACCTGG
Organism: Actinomycetota bacterium; assembly: GCA_046724925.1. GTDB lineage: Bacteria > Actinomycetota > Thermoleophilia > Gaiellales > Gaiellaceae > JBKOXM01. The sequence continues at coordinate 2,285 of JBKOXM010000176.1, forward strand.
GGCCGGCGATGATCGAAATCACCATCGCGACGATCCCGGCGATCAGGACTCGTTCCATCAGGCAGGCAGAGCCGTTCCGAGCGATTCGGCGAGGCGCTCGAGCCCCATCGCCCGCGAGGCCTTGAGCAGGACGCAGTCGCCCGGCTCAAGCAGGTCTTCGAGAGCCCGGCCGGCCTCCTCCACGC
>JBKOXM010000015.1:0-8975 GCA_046724925.1 Actinomycetota bacterium
ACCCACACCCATGCCGACCACGTCTCCGGTCACGGAAGGTTCTCGCTCGAGCACGACGCGCCCGTGTACGTGCATCCCGCGGCAAAGCCCGACTACCCCTTCGAAGCACTCGAGGACGGGATGACGATCGAGCTCGGCGAAGTTGGAATCGGCGTCCTCCACACACCCGGCCACCGGCCGGAGCACTGTTGTTTCACGGTCACCGACAGCGCACGCGGCGACGAGCCGTGGCTCGTGCTGACCGGCGATTCGCTGCTCGTCGGCGACGCGGCCCGCCCCGACCTCGCGGTCGAGGCCCGGGAAGGTGCCGAGGGAATGTTCCACAGCCTGCGCAAGCTCGCGCAGCTCGCGGACGGGGTCGAGATGTATCCCGGTCATGTCGCCGGCTCGCTGTGCGGCACCGGCGTCAGCTCGAAACCGTCCTCGACGATCGGCTTCGAGCGACGCTTCAACAGCGCCCTCCGCTTCTCGGAGGTGAACGACTACGTAGCCGAGGTGCTCGCCCAGAAGACCCCTCGGCCGGCGAACATGGATCGGATCGTCGCCCTCAACCAGGGGCCGTTCGTGGCCGCCGCACAGGAGCTCGAGCTCATCGATTCGACGACCGGCCTCACCGTGCTCGACGTGCGCTCGGCGCGCGCCTTCGCAGCCGGACATGTCCAGGGGGCGTTCAACGTGCCGGTGTCGGGATCCTCGTTCGCCACCAAGGCGGGCTTCGTGCTGCTGCCGGACGAGGGCATCGCGATCCACGCGCGCGACGCGGAGGAGGCGGTGCACGCGGCGCGCGGGCTGCGCTCGGTGGGCTTCCTCGAGCTTGCGGGCTACGTCCTCGAGCCTCCCACCCCTGCGACGCTCGATCCCGTCGAGCTGGCCGAGTTGGAACGCCTGGTCGAGGCGGGAGAGGTCGAGGTCGTCGACGTCCGCGAGACTGACGAGCGCGACGACGGCTATATCCCGGGCAGCCGGCACATTCCATACAGGCTGATGCGTGAGGTCGGCGACGATCTGCGTGGCGAACGCCCCATCGTCACGATCTGTTCGAGCGGCAATCGAGCGTCGATCGCGGCCAGCGTTCTCGTCGCCGCGGGAATCGAGGCCCGCCCGGTGCTGGGGGCCGGGGTCGAGGACTGGCGAGCCGAGGGGCACGAGACGGTGTCGTTCCGGCGCTGCGGCAACTGACGCGCTCGGCGTTCCAACCAATGCCGACCGCTTCTGGTGGCCCATCGGCGAGCCGGCGCCCTCAAGACGTATGGCCTTTTTGGAAACCCGCGGAAAGTTCGCCGCGTAAGCGAACCGGACTGTCCCTCGAAATTACCGGAGCCGCTCGACCGGGTAGCCCCAGTCGCGCATCCGCTCGAGCAGCGCCAGACAATGCTCTTCGTCGCGCGTGGCCAGCGTTAGCTCGACCTCGGTCTCGCCGATCGAGACCTGCATCCCCTCTCGGTGGTGCTCGACCGAGACCACGTTGACCCGCTCCTGTGCGACCAGCTGGAGCAGCTTCACGAGCTCGCCCGGCCGATCGGGCACACGCGTGCGAACGACGAGGTAGCGACCCGCCGTCGTCAGTCCATGCCGCATCACCGAGATCAGAAGCGTCGGGTCGATGTTCCCGCCGGAGAGAAGGCAGACCGCGGGGCCTGAGCCCCCGACCTTGCCCGCGAGGAGTGCCGCAACGCCGACCGCGCCTGCGCCTTCGACGACGAGCTTCGCCCGTTCGAGCAACAGGACTATTGCGTGGCTGATCTCCTCGTCGTCGACGTCCACGATCTCGTCGAGCGTGTCCTCGAGGATCCGCATCGTGAACTCGCCCGGATGCTTGACCCAGATCCCGTCGGCGATCGTGAACCCCGAGAGGCCGGCCTGGACGCCGACCAGATGGATGTCCGACCGGACGGCACGTAGCGCCACCGCGATTCCCGTGGCCAGGCCGCCACCGCCGACCGGGATCAGCACCGTGCCGGCGTTCGGCACCTGCTCCGCGAGCTCCAGGCCGATCGTTCCCTGTCCTGCGATCACCGTCGGATCCTCGAACGGGTGCACGAACGTCGCGCCTGACTCCTCCACGTCGGCCAGGGCGGCGGAAAGCGCTTCCTCGAAGATCTCGCCCACCATCACGGTCTCCGCGCCGTAGTTGCGACACGCTTCGACCTTGGCCATCGGGGCGTCCTGAGGGACGTAGATTCGCGCGGCGACGCCGACCTCGCGGGCCGCCCAGGCGACCGCCTGGCCGTGGTTGCCTGCGCTCGCGGCAACCACGCCGGCTGCGCGTTCCTCGTCCGAAAGCGTCGCCAGCTTGTTGCAGGCCCCCCGCACCTTGAAGGCGCCGGTGCGCTGAAGGTTCTCGGCCTTCAGCCAAACCTCGCGCCCGGCAAGCTTGGAGAAGGTCTCCGACCCGTAGACGGGCGTGACTCGCGCGATTCCGTCGATGCGTTCGCGCGCCGCCTGGATGTCTTCGAGCGTCGGTGCGGTCTGCGTCGCCATTAGTCGTCTCTCTTACGTCCAGAATCGCGGTTCAACGGGGTCGGAGGCTGGCCCGCGGCATGTTCGCCGATACCAGGCTGAAGCCTTGAACTCGGACTGAAGAACACCTTCTCCATGATCTCGCGAACCGCCGAAAGTGGGTCGAGCTCGCGACGCTGCACCTCGTCCAGCAGGCGCAGCAGCTCGGGATCGTCGGCGACAGCCTGCTCGAGATGCCGCTTCGCGCGGCTCGAGGCGACAGCGAACACCTCACCCGCGAGGTTGCGGCGGCGGCGCTCTTCGAGGCCGCCGGCCTCCTCGAGATGGGCGCGGTGCGCCTCGACCCGATCCCAGAGCTCCTCGACGTTCTCGCCTCGCATCGCCTCGGTCAGCACGATCGGCGGTTTCCAGGAGCGGTCGCGGTCGAGCGACAAGATCGACCGGACCTCGTTCAGCATCGTCTTCGCAGCCGGGTGATCCATCTTGTTGATCGCGATCACGTCGGGGATTTCCATGATTCCCGCCTTCAGTGCCTGGACGGAATCGCCGGAGCCGGGCATGAGCACGAGCACGACGGTATCGGCGATCCCGATCACCTCGACCTCGCCCTGACCTGCCCCGACCGTCTCCAGAAAGATCAGATCCTTTCCGGCGGCATCCAGCAGCAGCACCGCCTGAAGCGTCGCCTCCGCGAGGCCGCCCAGATGCCCTCGCGTGCCCATCGAGCGAATGAAGACCTCCGGGTCGAGAAAGTGGTCGGACAGACGAATTCGATCCCCGAGGAGGGCGCCCTGCGTGAACGGGCTCGACGGGTCGACGGAGATCACGCCGACGCTTTTGTCGCGCTCGCGAACGTGGCGAACGAGCGCGCTGATCAGGCTCGACTTGCCGACGCCAGGCGGTCCGGTGACGCCGACGGTGTACGCCTTCCCCGTGTTGCCGTAGAGGTCGCCGACGAGCTCGTAGGCGAGTGGTTCGGAGTCCTCGACCAGGCTGATCGCCCGTGCGAGGGCACGTGTGTCGCCGGCGCGAACCGCCGTCGCAAGGGTCTCGCGCGTCCAGTCACGCCGCGCCGCCACGGCCGAGATGGTAGTTCGGGGAGGTTCGCTCAGTCGCCCAGCGCGCGCGCTCCGCGCGCGGCGGCCGCGGGGACGCCCACGTCGACCGGGAGCGGGATCGGTCCTTCCGCTGCTATTCGGACGTCGGTGCGGCGGGTCAGCGGAACGGCGATCAGCGCCGCGACGCCGCCTGCCATGGCCGCGACGGCCCAGGCCCAGCGCGCGCCGAAGGCGTCTGTGATCGCTCCGGCCACGAGCATCGCGACGAGCAGCGCCATGTAATTGACGCTCATCACGAGCGTGAAGGCCCGCCCGCGCAGGTGGTCGGGCGCTCCCCGCTGGATGAGGAGCGAGTTAGCGACGAGCGCGACGCCGTTTCCGATCCCGAAGCCGACCAGACAGCCGACGGCTACCCAGACGTTCGGAGCAATAGCGGCGGCAAAGATGCCGAGCGCCATGACGGCGATCGAACCGGCATAGACCGTTGTCATCGTGCGGCGGTCCGTTAGCGACCCGGCCATCAAGCTTCCACAGGCCAAACCGAACCCGGCCGCGGCCATCATCAGGCCGAGACCGAAGTTCCCCGCCTCGAAGGCGACCTTCGCGAGCTTGACCTCGGCCACGTCGACGTGGGCGAGCATCACCATCACGATCGTCCAGACCACGAGCACTGTGACGAGTGCGCGCGAGCGGCGGGCGAGGCGAAAGCCTTCCGCGAGATCGCGCCAGTGGCCCTCGCTCAGCGCTTTCTCCGACTGCAGCAGGCGATTCGGGATCCTGGTCAGCAGGACCGCCGAGAAGAGGAAGGTCGCCGCGTTGACCCAGTAGGCGGCGTCCGGTCCGGAGATCGAGAGCAGGATCCCGCCCGCGAGCGGCCCGACCGTCCACGCGACGTTTTCGATCGTCTGCAGCAAGCCGTTGGCGCGGGCGAGATCCGCCTCGTCGACGAGGTTCGGGAGCCCCGCGTAGACAGCCGGACGGAAGAAGCCGTTGGCGAATCCGACGACGCCCGCAAGGCCGACCACGACCGCCGCGCTCCCTGCGAACGGAAGCGCACAGAACGCGATCATCCGCACCAGATCCGAGCCGATCATGAGCGCGCGGCGGGGGAGGCGGTCGACGAGCGACCCGAGCAGGAGGCCGATCGCGATCGTCGGCAGGAAGTCGGCGACAAGCAGGGCGCCGACCCACTTCCCCGATTGAGTCCGGTCGTAGACGTCGACGATCAGCGCGACGACGGCGAGCCGCGTTCCCAACCCGGACCCGAGCGTGGCCAGAAAGAGCAGGCGGAAGCTTTTCGACTTCCGAAGCAGCGTTGCGTGGCGGCCCGCAAGCCTTCGGAGCACACACGCACGCTAACACGGTCGTCGCCCGATCCGACCCGCCCGAAGGGGTGAGCGCGGGGTACCCGCTCGCGGGTGGCAGGCACGGTGCCGGCGCCTCTCAAAACCAGGGACTGTCCCTAGGACAAGGCTGCTCGAGGCGGGGGAACTGCGCCGAAAATGAGGCGGAATGGAGCAGAGCTCCGCGCAACTGCGTGCAATCCGCAACGGGTATGCCAGGGTTGTGCCGAATCCGACGCCGGCAGGCCGCTACCGGCTGCAACGGGCACGTCCCGCGGCGGCATCCGAAGGCTGCGCGAAAAGCGGCCGGTTAGCCCGCCGTCATCCCCGCGCGCAACCGCCCGAGCGCCTCGCCGAGAAACTCGATCTCGTCGCCGGTCCCGACCGTGACGCGAATAGCGTTCGGGTCGCCGAAGCCCTTGCACGGCCGGACGATCACTCCGAGCCGAAGAAGCGCGTCGAACACCTGCTGCGCATCCTCGTTCACACGCGCGAAGACGAAGTTCGCGACGGCTGGGCCGGACACCTCAAACCCGTGCTCACGCAGCGTGGCGATCGTCGCCTCCCGCCCCTCGGCGTTCGCTCGCCGGCGCCGCTCGACCTCGGCGGGATCATCGAGACTGGCGAGTGCGGCCTCCTGCGCTTGAGTGCTGACGTCGAACGCACGTCGGACCTTCCCGATCGCAGCCACGATCTCGGGGGCACCGATCCCATAACCGATCCGCAAGCCGGCGAGCCCATAGATCTTCGAGAACGTGCGCAGGACGAGCACCCGTCGGCCGGCCTTGTGGTACTCCTCGACGGCGTTCGGATAGTCCGGGTCGTCGATGTACTCGAAGTAGGCCTGGTCGATGACGGTCAGCACGTGCGCGGGCACGCGGTCGATGAACCCATCGAGCTCGGCCCGGTTGTTCATCGTCCCGGTCGGATTGTTCGGATGGCACACGAACACGAGCTTCGTGCGGGGCCCGATTGCTTCGAGCAGCGCGTCCAGGTCGTAGCGGTCGTCGCGCAGCGGGATCGTCTTCGGAATCGCGCCGAGCTTACGCGCGTCGATCACATAGCTCGGGAACGAAGGCCAGCCGCAGACGATCTCGTCGCGGGGCTCGAGCGTCGCCTGTGAGATGCAGTCGATCACGCCGTCGGCGCCCGCGCCGATCGCGACCTCCTCGAAGGGAACCCCGTGCAGCTCGGCGAGCGCGGCGCGGATGCGGTACGCGCCACCGTCCGGATAGCGGTTCAGCTCGGCTGCGCTTCGCTCGAGTGCCTTGCGCGCGGCCGGAAACGGGCCGAACGGCCCCTCGTTGGACGCGAGCTTGACGACGCGGTCGAGGCCGAGCTCGCGCTGCACCTCTTCCACCGGCTTGCCTGGCTCGTAGGGGATGAGGCCGGCGACGGCCTCAGTGACGAGGCGCTCGGGGATCTGATCACGCGGCACGCGCTGAGCCTATCCCGAGCAGGCGCCAGCGAGCGGGTGTCGGCTCGCCGCGGCCGGGTCTTTCCAACGGCTCAGTCCGCCGGCGGTGGAGCGCCCGGCGGGGGTGCGCCCTGGTCCTTGCGGCGGCGCCAGAACCACAGCAGCCCGCCGATCGCCGCGAGCCCAGAGACGATCGCGCCTTTATTGGGACGCCTCGTGCCTTCTTCCAGGCCCGGCACGGCGTCGCGCATCTTCCGCTTTCCGACGATTTTGCCTGCGTTCCACACAATCCAGCCCAGAACGGCATTGCGGCGATTGATGATCCCCATCTCGCTCCCTCCTCCCCCACCGTTCCCCCGCACAACCCGAACCTAACACCGGCCCGCTAGCCCTCGCGCGAAGCCGTCGCAGTCAGGAGTATCCGAAGGCGCCGACTCGGCGGCGCCGTCATCGGGACGCGCGCTCGGCATCGCTTGCGATGCCGACACCAGGAGGTGCCGGCCGCGCCGGCACCTCCGTCTGAAAATGACCGGTCGGGAACGCTCTCACTGCTCATGAAACGATCTGCGAGCGCGCATCCGCATGAAACGACCGATCGACACGCGCGAATCGATCACGACCAAGTTGTGATCCCAGGGCCCGCGGGCGGCAAGACCCCGGGATCACGGGGACGAGGGCACGTCCTGCTTTAGAGATGCCGGACGGCCCGGATTTCTTGCAGGGGATCGGCGTCAGTGCTACTTGGACTTCTTGCCGGCAGCCTTCGGTGCTTTCGCACCGCGCTTGGGCTTCGCATTGGCCGACGAAGCCTTGCTCTTCGTCCCCGGCTTCCCTCTGCTCTGGGCATGGCTGTTCTGGCCTGACGTCGACTCGGTGCGTGGGCCGCGGGCGTTTGCGTGGGACTGGGAGCTCTTTTCTTGCTGCTTGACCTTGGTCTGTCCCAGATGACGCCCTTGGTTCGCGCGCGCGCCGCCACTTATCGCGCTGCCCGCTTTCGCCTTGCTCCGACCGAGCGCCTTGCCCTTCGGTTCTCTCGAGCTCTGACTCTTCGCCGCGGCGGTCGAGGGCCTCGCGGTGTGGAGAAGCCGATCGGCCACGAAGGCGCTGCCGGCCTGCGCGGCTCCGCGACTCACGTTGTTGCTCGAGGCGGCTTCCGGCTTGGCCTTGCCCTGGAAACGGTGCTCAGCGGCGATCGTTCCCGTGCCTGCCACGACGGCGCCCGCGGCGAGCATGACAGCGGCCTTGACCGCGATGCCCGTGCCCACAGCGGCCCCACCGCCCCCGAAGAACGAACCCAACGAGGCAGGAATGGGAAGGGCTCCGAGCGTCTTGAAGGCGGCTCGCTGGGCGCGCTGGCTGCGGGCGAAGTGGGCGCACTCGGAGCACTCACGCAGGTGCGCACGCAAACTTCCCCGCTCCGATCTCGGTAGACGCCCGTCCATCTGCTTCGAGATCGCGAGCTCGGCCTCACCGCACGTGAGAGAGCCTTCGAGCTGCTCGCGGAGAGCGCGTCTGGCTCGGAACAGAAGCGTCTCGACGGCGCTGACCGACAGCCCGAGGATTTCAGCGATCTCGGGATACGACCGTCCCTCGAGCTCGCGCATGACGAGCGCAGCGCGTTGGTTGAATGCGAGGTGTCCGAGGGCGCGCTGGATGTCCTCCGCGCCTGGTCCTTGCTCCTCCTCGACGACGCCGTCGCCGATCTCCTCGGTGAAGCCGACCTCCTCGGGCCGGCGGGCCGACTGTCGAAAGCGCTGCCTGCAGACGTTGTGCGCAATCGAGATCAGCCAGTTCTGGGGCGTCCGCGGCCGCTCTCCACGCTGGAACGCGCGGTAGGCGTTCATGAAGGTGGTCTGCGTGACGTCCTCCGCGTCAGCGGGGTTTCGCAGCACGACGAGCGCGTAGCGGTAGACGTCACCCACGTGGCGTCGATAGAGACGCTCGAAGGCGCCGTCGACCGACAACCGCTGCGCGAGAAGCGGCGTCATACACTCATAGATACCGCTTCCGCGAGGTTCTTGCGGCTCGTTTCACCCCTTTTGGGGAGATTTAGGGCAGTTTTGGAGGCGGTGGAAGGTCGGGCGGATCGACCGGAAGGTCCGGAACCGCCGGAAGCCCCGGAAGCTCCGGCGTCGGCAGGGTCGGAGCGGTCACCGCTGATTTCGCCGTGTCAACCGTGTCCGAGACGGTCTTCGTGACCGTCTGAACCGGGTCCGACTGGGGATCCTGGCCTGAGGACTGGCCGCCGCCGGGCGTGGGAACCTCTGCCGCGGCGGCCGGCGCGGACCCGCCGCCGCCGACTTCCGGACCGGTGCGGACGACCGGCATGCCCGCGCGGCGTATGGCCACGACCTGTCGGTCCTCGCGGAGTGAGACGCGCAGTGCCGTCGGCCCCGACAGCGCCGCAGGTCGAGCGCTCGCATTCACCACGGCCGGCTGCCCGACCTCCGGCGCCCTCTGGCTGTGCGCGGCCCAGGTGCCCGCCGAGGCTCCCACCACCGTTGCAGCAGCCAGAGCCGCGGCGAGCTTCGCGCCCGCACCTACCCCGGCGCCCAGCGCTCCTGCCGATCCGGCCGAGGCTGCGATGCCGCCCGGCCCCAGGAAGGACGTGAGCGAGCCCGGAAGCTGTACGGCTCCGAGCACATGCAGCGAGCGTGCGTGCACGCGCATCGACTTGCGTGCGCGGAAGATCAGCAT
>JBKOXM010000200.1:0-16634 GCA_046724925.1 Actinomycetota bacterium
GCCACAGGTCGATTCTCACACAGTGCTGGCTAGAGCCCGTTCAGCGGCGGCAGCTGCGTCCTTTACCACGCTCTCGGCGCGACGCGCACGCTCATCGTCTTGCACCGTGCCGAGGTTGATGCGGACCAGATGGGCCGCTGCGCGGGCGGCGCCTTCGGCGAGGAGCGCCGCGGAGGCGGCATCACCGCGACAAGCAGGGTCGCCATCCTCAGCGACGAGGGCGGCCAGCTCGGCGACGTTTGCCGCGATGTCTGCGATCTCGAGAGGCAGAGCGGCGGAGCGGTCGAGCGCCTCGGCCAGCAGCGCGTCGCGTCGAGGTGCCGCTTGCCCCGACGATCCGGCGAGTGTCGCGAGCGCAGCTTCGTAGGTAGCGGCGTTCGCCGGAGCCAGCCGCATCAGCCGTGCCCGCAAGGTCTCCGCCTGCGCTGTCACGCCTCCCGCTTCTGCCCAGCTCGAAGACGCGCGGGCGACGGCGGTCGTCAGTGCCGCCGCTGCTGCACCCACGATTGCGGCGACAGCACCGGCCCCCGGAGCGGGGCCATCGTCGGCCAAGGAGTCGAGGACCTCCCGGACGGAAGGCTCGAGTAGACCGGCCACATGGCCATTTTCGCGCGGGTTGAGGAGTATCGCTACTCGGTGTCCGCGAGCCGGGCGCGCAACGCAGCGATGAGCGGCCGGTCGGGTTCGAACCCCTCGCGGGCTAGCGTCGCTTCGAGATCGGCTATCAACGCGGTCCGAAACTCAGCGTCCGCGCGGGCACGCTCGACGAGTGCGTCGAGGCCTTCCCGAGCCAGAGGCAGCTCCTGGGCCGCTTGCACCCAGCCCTGGGGCGCCGGCGGCAGCAGTCGCAAGAGCTCCGCCAGCCGCTCCTCCGGAAAGCTGCTCATCGATTCACTAGACGGGCCTCGCCGGCAACTTCTTCCCCGAGGCGGTCTCGGAGGCGGCCCAGGCAGCGCGAGATTCGGCTCGCGACCGTGCCGGCCGGCAGCTGGAGCTCTTGGGCGATCGTCCGGTAGCTCTCGTCGCGCGCGAAGAACCGGTCGAGGATCTCGGAGCACTCGGGCGACAGCTCCGCGAGGGCGGCGTGGACTGCGAAGGCGTCTTCGAGCTCGTCGATCAGGTCGTAGGGCTCGGAAACGTCCGCGTCGACTTCGACAAAGGACGCGCGCGAGTCGAGTCGCAGCCGATCGATGCACGCGCGGCGAGCGAGCTGGCCGAGCCACGGCCGCACGGCGCTGACGTCGCGCAGGTTCTCCAGTCGCTCGTATGCCTTCGCAAAGACCTCCTGAAAGACATCCTCCGCATCCTCGCGCCGGAGTCGAAAGGCCTGCGTGATTGCGTAGACGTAGCGCGAGAAACGTTGCACGAGCTCGCCCCAAGCCTCGTCGTCTCCCGCCGTGCAACGACGTACGAGTTCAGCATCGGAGCGAGCCTTGGCAGCCATGTCCAGCCTGATCAAAGCGCACAAAGCCTCGCCCGTGAAGCCTGAGTTTTCGTTCGTGACCGGGCCGCGCGGGCGAGAGCCCGAGGTGTTGAGCGCTTAACCACCCTCCCATCGGGTAACTAGGCGCGGATGAGCGTAGCCGCGAAAGCGAGGAACCTGGGCGACGGAGCCGTCGAGCGAGGCTGGATCGAATGGCTCGGCCGGATCGGGCTGGTCGCCAAGGGCATCTCTTTTTGCCTCGTCGGGACGATCGCGATCCTGGTCGCGCTCGGCGCCGGCACGAAACCAGAGGATCGGGAGGGTGCTCTGCGCCTGATCGCGAAGCAACCGTGGGGCGCGGCCATCCTGATCGCGCTCGGAGCCGGTTTCGCGGCCTACGCCGCCTGGCGGTTCGCCCAAGCGATCCTCAATTGCGACGACGAGGACGACGATCCTGGTGGCTGGACAAAGCGCGCGGCCAACGCTGCCAAGGGACTCTTGTACTCCGGACTCGCCCTGCTCGCGTTCTCGTTCGTGACCGGGCCGCGCGGGGAGAGCTCGAGCGAGCAGGAGAAGGTCGACCGCGTCTTCAACTGGCCCCTGGGGCACTGGCTGGTCGGCGCCGTCGGTGCAGCACTTGTCGTAGGCGGCCTCTGGAACGGCTACCGCTCGATCTCAGGGCACTTTCGAAAGGACGTCAAGACCGGCCAGATGGACAAACCGGTGCGGAAGTCGTTCACCGTCGTCGGGATCGTCGGCCACCTCGCAAGGATGTTCGTCTTCTGCATGGTCGGGATCTTCCTGATCCGCGCCGCCTACCAATACGACCCGACCGAGGCGGTCGGGCTCGACGGCGCGCTGCGGCGGCTCGCGCAGCAACCCGCCGGCGACCTGTGGCTCGGCGCGGTCGCGGTCGGCGTGTTCGCGTACGGCTTGTTCAGCCTGCTCCAGGCGCGCTACAGGGATCTCTAGAGGAACCCGCGGTGCTTGGCGAGCGCCTCGAGCAGCGTGTCGACATCGTCGCTCGTGTTGTAGAAGTGCGGCGAGACGCGCAGGTTGCCGGCACGCGTCGAGGTCACGATCCCACCGTCGCGAAGCGCTGCCGCGAGGGCATCTGCGTCCGCTGACGGGATCGCAACGAGCGCGCCGCGCCGATCGCGTGGCGTAACGACGCGACCGCCGAGGTCCTTCACACCCTCGATCAGGCGCTCGCCGAGCGCGAGCACGTGCTGTTCCGTGCGCGCCGGATCCGCCTCCGCGACGAGCCCGAGGCCGGCGAGGCCCGTGTAGACCGCCGGCACGGGCGGTGTCCCGGACTGAAAGCGCGCTGCTGTCGGCGCCGGCGCATAGCGGGTGGCGTCCATCGCGAAGACGTCCTCGTCGGCGAACCATCCGGTCGCCGTGGGGCGAAAGCGCTCGACGAGGTCGGCCCTGCAGTACAGGAAAGCGAGGCCTGCAGTGCCGAGGAGGTACTTGACCGTCCCCGCGGCGAGCAGGTCGACGCCGAGCGTGCCGACGTCGAGCGGGATCGTGCCGGCGGACTGGTACGCGTCCAGCAGAACGAATGCGCCGCGGTCGTGCGCGAGGGCGGCGACGGCTTCGACGTCGAGCCGCTCTCCGGTCTCGTAGGAGACGTGCGTCAGCGAGACGATCAGCGTCCGCTCGTCGATCGCCGCCTCGAGGTCGCGGGCGTGGACGACTTCGGCGCCGCGCGCTTCCTGCGCGTGCCAGATCTGGCCGACTGTGGGGAACTCGAGCTCGGTCAGGACCACCTTGCGCCGATCCCCGTCGAATTGCAGGCCGCTTGCGAGTGCGGACACGGCGGCGGAAACAGAGGAGGTCAGCGCAACTTCGCTCGGCGAGGCGCCGACCAGCTCACCGAAGGCTGCCCGCGCCGCTTCGGCCTTCTCGACCCACAGATCCCACGGCGAGCCGTGCTCGCGCCAGTCGGCGAGGTACTGGGCGATCGCCTCTTCGACATCGCGGGAAAGGGCTCCTTGCGAGCAGCTGTTCAGATACGTGAGGCGCTCGAGCGTCGAAAAGCGGCCGCGGAGCTCGCCGCTAGGGTTGAAGGCATGAGCGTGGTCGAGGCTCACGAGCTGCGTCGAACCTACCGGACGACCACCGGCGCACTGAGACGACGGGCGCTCGAGGTCGAGGCGGTCAAGGGGATCACGTTCGAGATCGGCGAGGGCGAGCTGTTCGGCCTGCTCGGTCCCAACGGAGCGGGCAAGACGACCACGATCAAGATGCTGACGACGCTGCTCCTGCCGACCTCTGGGACCGCGCGAGTGCTCGGAATCGACGTTGCCGCACACCCCACCGAGGTGCGCCGCCAGATCGGCTACGTCTTCGGCGGTGAGCGAGGCTTGTACGAGCGGCTCTCGGCGCTCGACAACCTGCGTTACTTCGCCGAGCTCTACGGCGTCCCGGCGCGCGAGCAGAAGCGGCGGATCGCCGAGCTGCTCGAGCTGACCGGCCTCGCCGGTCGAGAGAACGAGCGCGCCGAGGGCTACTCACGCGGGATGAAGCAGCGCCTGCACATCGCGCGCGGACTGCTGCACGACCCACCCGTCCTCTTCCTCGACGAGCCGACGATCGGCGTCGACCCGGTCGGTGCGCGCGAGCTCCGGGCCACGATCGCCCAGCTCGCGACCGGCGGCAAGACAATCTTGCTCACCACCCATTACATGTTCGAGGCGGACGCGCTCTGCGACCGCATCGCGATCATCTCCAAGGGCGAGATCGTCGGCCAAGGGACGCCGGCGCAGCTGAAAGCGCAGGTCGCCGAGGGCCGCGTGCTCGAGATCGAGGTCTTCGGCGTCGACGAATCGTCGATCGAAGCGATGCGGACGCTCGGCGGTGTTCTCAGCGTCGGAGTCGAGGAGCGCGAGCAGGCGCAGGTCATCGTCGTGCAAACGGAGCCCGGAACCGAGTTGACACACGCGTTGCTGGCGGAGTTGAACGGCGCCGCGGTCGGCCGAATCGCCTCACGTGAGCCCACGCTCGAGGACGCCTACGTGTCGCTCGTGAGCGCAGAGGAGTAGGAGTTGGCGCGGGTTGTCTGGGCGGGGCTTCTGATTCATGGGAAGACGCTCGCCGTCTCGGGCTGGTTCCTGCTCATGAGCGTGATCCAGCCGGTGATCTTCGCGACGGTCGCCTTCTACATGTTCCGCAGTGGCAATCAGGACGAGGCTCTGCTCTATGCGGCGCTGGGCGCCGGCCTGATGGGCATCTGGTCGTCGGTGCTCTTCGGCTCGGGCGGCGCGATCCAGTGGCAGCGCTGGCAAGGAACGCTCGAGCTCGCGGTGGCCGCGCCGCCGCCGCTCGCGATCGTCTTCTTGCCGATCACGATCGCGACGGCCGCGATCGGCGCCTATTCGCTCGTCGCCACGCTGCTCTGGGGGCGAGTCCTGTTCGGGATCCCGTTCGAGCTCGAGCACCCGCTCCTGTTTGCGCTCGCTGTTCCGACGACGGTGCTCTCACTCGGCTGCCTCGGCCTGTTGATGGCGTCGAGCTTCATCCTCTATCGACACGCGAACGCGATCTCGAACCTGCTCGAGTATCCGGTCTGGTTCATCACAGGCTTGCTGGTGCCCGTCTCGCTGCTACCCGCGTTCGTCGAGCCGATCTCCTGGCTGCTTGCGCCGACGTGGGGCGTGAAGGCGATCCGCGAGTCGGTGCTCGGCGGCGACCCGTTTCCCGCGATTGTCATGTCGCTCCTGCTCGGCGCCTGCTACTTCGCGCTCGCCTGGGTCTGCCTCGGCATCTTCGAGCGCCGCGCACGCGAGCGCGCGACGCTGTCTCTCACATGACGAACTTCCTCCGTGTCTTCTTCGTCGGTGGGCTAATCGCGTATCGCGGGCTGTTCAATTGGATTCGCCCCTCGATCTACATCCCGACGATGCTGGGGTCGCCCCTCTTCCAGATCCTCTTCTTCGCGTACCTCGGCCGCTTTAGCGGCAGCCACGACGACACCTTCTTCGTCGTCGGGAACGCCGTGCAGGTGGCCGCGATGTCGAGCGTCTACGGGATGACGATGGCGATCGCGAACGAGCGCTGGTTCGGCACCCTCGCGCCGTTGCTCGCCTCGCCCGCGAATCGCCTCGCGGTCCTCCTCGGCCGCGGCCTGCCGATCCTCGCCAACGGGCTTCTCGTCTCGCTCTTCGGGTTCACGGCCGGGTGGCTCCTGCTCGACTTCGACCCCCCGGTCTCGTCGCTGCCCCCGCTCGCTTTGATCGTGGTGATCTCCGCAATCTCGTGCACGGCATTCGGAATGGTGCTCGGCGCGATCGGGCTGCGTGGACGCGACTTCTTCTTCATCGCCAACCTCGCCTACTTCCTGATGCTGCTCTTCTGCGGCGTCAACGTCGACCTCGATGCGCTGCCCGCGTGGATGGAAGCGATCGGCCGCTGCCTGCCGATCTCGCACGGCATCGAGGCCGCGCGCGGGGTCGTCGGCGGCGCCTCGCTCGCCTCGGTCGCCGGCCTCGTCTGGACCGAGCTCTTCGTCGGGGCCGCCTACGCGGCGGTTGCGTACGGGCTCTTCCGCTACTTCGAGGCCGACAGCCGCAGGCGGGCGACGCTCGAGCTGATCTGACCTCCTTCGCAGGGATCGGCCGATGAAGCTGCGAGCGGCGGTCGGAAGCCTCGTGTTCCTGCTCGCAGCGCCCGGGTTGGTCGCGGGGTTGATTCCGTGGTGGTTGACCGGATGGGAGGTGGGTGAACCGGTGCCGTATTGGGCCACGCTCCGCGTCGTCGGGGTCGGGCTCGTCGCGCTCGGAGTCGGCGTGCTTTTGCACGCGTTCGCACGGTTCGTGCTCGAAGGGCTCGGGACGCCCGCTCCGGTCGCGCCGACGGAACGTCTCGTCGTCGGCGGCGTGTATCGCCATGTTCGCAATCCGATGTACCTGGCAGTGCTTGCCGTGATCGTCGGACAGGCGCTCGTCCTCGGCCAGCTCCAGTTACTGCTCTACGCGGCTGGAGTGCTTGCCGCGTTCGTGGCTTTCGTCCACTGGTACGAAGAGCCGACGCTGCAGCGGCAGTTCGGCCCGGAGTACGAGGAGTACCGTCGTGCGGTGCCGGGGTGGTGGCCACGGCTGCGACCGTGGCGCCCACAACGCTCAGCCTGATCGAGGAGAATCCGGTGCATGCCGCTCGAGATCGATCCCGACCGGGTCGAGATCGAAGCGATCGATCGACTCGTCGAGCTGGACGGCCGCCGCGTCCTCGAGGTCGGCTGCGGCGACGGCCGGCTGACCTATCGGTTCGCCGAACGAACGCGCTACCTGCTCGGGATCGACCCCGATCGGGCTGCGATCGCCGACGCACGCGCGAATCGACCACCCACGCTACGCGACCGCGTTCAGTTCCGGGTCGCGCGGACGGTTGTCCCGCCACGTCGCCGGCGATTCGACATCGCCCTCTTCTCGTGGTCGTTGTGATGAATTGAGCCCGAGGACGTCGTGCACGTCCTACGTGGAACCCACGGGTCGCTGGTCCCAGGCGGGCTCGTCCTCGATGTTCACCCCGTGCCGCCCTCCGGACGAGTCGTGTCGGGGAAGCGTGTGCTCGGCCGTCTCGACGAGCGCGAGTTCTTCGAGACCGTGCGTGCGACCGAAGCGGGGATGGAGGCGGCAGTCGCGGAAGGCCTCTTCCGCTTCGAGGCCAGGATCGAACGTGAGGTGATCGAGCGTTTCGACACCGCTGACGAGCTCATCGAGACGGCTGAGGAGTGGGGCGATATCAGAATCCCGGCTGCTGTCCTCGACCGACTGGCGACGGCTCGAAGTCCGATCGATCTCGTCGAGCTCGTGACGTTCCGGCGGTTTCGAAGGATCCCCTAGGCTGGGCCTCGACGCGTGACCGCGTGGCCGAATCTCTTCGTCGTCGGAGCGGCCAAAGCCGGCACAACGTCGCTCTGGAGATATCTCGGAGCGCATCCGGACATCTACATGTCCCGCATGAAGGAGCCCCACTTCTTTTCACGGTCGAACGTCCCCGGAATCCCGAAGGTCAAGGAGGAGCGGGCGTATCTCGAGCTGTTCGCAGGGAAGGACGCGACGCCCTTCCGTGGCGAGGCAAGCGTGTCCTACCTATGGGACGACCGGTCGGCACGGGCGATCAAATCGGTCGCGCCCGACGCGCGGATCCTGATCTCATTGCGCGAGCAGGTCGATCGGGCCTACTCCCACTACTGGACGTATGCCCGCCTCGGCTTCGAGAACCGGAGCTTCCGCACCGCCGTGGCGGAGGAGCTCGAGAACGAGCCGGACATTGCAGCGCTTCCGCCCCCTTACCTTGCGAGGGGACGCTACCCCGAGCAGATACAACGGTATTTCGACCTGTTCGGCGAGGGCGTCCACGTGCTCTTCTTCGATGACATCGCCGCCGACGTCAGAGGGGTCATGCGGGGGATCTTCGAGTTCCTCGACGTGGACCCAGCGGTCGCTGACGAAGTCGATCCCCACGTACACCATCCGTTCGGCGTTCCTCGAAACGCAGTTGCGCGGCGGCTGATTCGGTCTGCCCACGTGCGCACGGTCGGACGCGCGCTTGTACCGAGGCGCTTTCGCCCGCGAGTAGAGCGGATGCTGTCGGAGTCGGCGAAGCCACCGCTCGACGCGGCGACACGAGAGACCCTGTTAGAGCTGTACGCGGCAGACAACGATCGGCTACGCGCCATGTTGGGCCGCCAGCTTCCGTGGGACGCTCACTGATTGCCGGGTCGAGGTCAACGCGTCCAATCCGCGCCGCTTGACCGCTGGGGAGCCGGAGCCCTACGTAAATGGGCTCCCCCAAGCAAAGTGTGTTAACGCACGCTCGGCACGGTGACGTCGACCCAGACGAGGCGATGATCCGAGCTCGGAAACGGGAAGACTCCGACCGGCGTGAAGAGGGGGTCGCTCATGAGCGGCCAGAAGACAGCGCCAGCGACGAGCTGCATGTTCTTCCGCGGTAGGACGTAGTCCGCTCGCAGGTTCCCCGGTGCTGTGTCGGCGAAGTCGGCCGTGTCGAACGCGGGATCGCTGCGGTGCGTCAGATTCGCGCCGCCTTGCAAAGCGGCCTGCTGCACCGCGCCCGGGCTCGACGGAGTCAGCTTCGTGTTCACGAGCGGGTGCTCGATCAACTGCTGGATTGCGCCTGGAATGCTGTCGCCGTCGAGTGGATCGGAGTTCTGGTCTCCGGCGATGACGAACATCGATCCAGGCTTGAGACCGCCACGGTTGCCCGCGTCGTCGTAGATGTAGCCGCCGCGACCCGGCGTGATGTAGTCGGCCCAGAATCTGATCTCGTCGAAGTTGCGTGTGCCGTTCCGATCCTCCGGTCCGTCGAAGACCGGGGGAGTCGGGTGGCTCACGAGGAAGTGCACGACGGTGCCGTCGACCATGATCGGGAGATCCCAGTGGCTTTTGGACGAGAGCCGGAAGATCCCCAGCTCAGCCGGCGTGTACCAATCGGCCGGAGCCGCAGTCTGGGGGTCATCGGGAAGACGGGCGCCAGGCATATCCTTCCAGA
Organism: Actinomycetota bacterium; assembly: GCA_046724925.1. GTDB lineage: Bacteria > Actinomycetota > Thermoleophilia > Gaiellales > Gaiellaceae > JBKOXM01. The sequence goes on from JBKOXM010000200.1 coordinate 8,942, forward strand.
GGAACGTCTGGAACGTGCGTACTCTGGCGGTGTCGATCGGGTGCATCGAGTAGACGGCCATCCCGAACTGGCCAGGGAAGAAGCCGAAGCCCAGCGCGTCGTCGGGACCGCCTACCGCCCCATTGTTGTTGAGGTCGAAGCCGGACGGCACACCCGTGTTCGAGGGTGCGATGAAGCGATGCGGATAGACGATTGGCGTCGCGCCTTTCTGAGAGATCGACAGGTAGTTGTCTTGGAAGAGTCCGAGTGCAGCAGGCGCGAAGTCGAACTCGTTGATGAGGAGAACGTCGGGCTGCGCCCGCTGAATGATCTCCGCGACGGCCTTAGCCTGCGCGTTGTTCGGTGTCGAGAGATCGGTCACGAGTTGGCCTGCGAAGTTGCGGTTGAGCGATGCATTGAAGGTCGCGAAACGCACGTCCGCCGCTCGCTTCTCGGACGCGGCGGGCGAGCCGGTTGCGGCCACGCCGGCCGCGAGGACCATGAGTGACAAGACGGTGAGAGCCCCGGTGAAAACCCGGCGGCCGTAGGCGATCGCCATCTGTGTTCCCCCCTCCCGCGTTGGAAGCGGGGAACCTAACCCGACTTGCCTGATGCTTCAACCACACCGCTCGTCGGCAGATCCCGCATGGATGCGAGCCACAGCCCCTTGATCGGAGCCACCGAGAGGCGAGCGACCCTGGTGGTCATTCCTCGTTCGGCTCCTCGACCGTGACCGCCGCCGTCGACTCCCACCCGGCGCCGCCGCCCTCGAGATCGAAGATCCAGAAGTCGCGGCCGGTTACCTGCACTGCGACGTTGTAAACCGGCACACCGCCGATCTCGGCCTCGAAGCTGCCCGCGTGCGCGTGCCCGTGGACGACCAGGTCGGGGCGATACTCGGTGATCGGGACGCCGAGACGGTGGCTTCCGAGCAGAGCCCAGATCCCTTCCGGCTCGCCCTGGATCGTGCCGAGCGCGGGCGCGTAGTGGAGGAGGACGATGCGGATGGCGCAGGCCTCGACCGCCTGGAGCCCACGTTCGATCGCATTCGCCTCCTCAGTCGTCTCGGCGTACAGGCGGCGTAGCAGCGGCTCGCCGAAATCGGGGATGCTCGCCCCGGGGAATCCGCCGACGAAGCCCTTCGTGCCGACTACGCCCACCTCGGTTCCATCGAGGTCGAAGACCCTCGACGAGCGGTCGAGGACGACGAGTCCGGCTTCCTCCAGCGTGGCCACGATCTCGCGGTCTTGCTCGAGGTGGTGGTCATGGTTGCCGAGGACGGCGACAACAGGGACCGTCAGGTCCCGGCAGACATCGGCGAGGACGCCGGCCTCGGCCGGCTCCCCGTGCGTGGTGAGATCTCCTGCGAGCAGGACGAGGTCGGCCTCGTTCTGTACGCGTGTGAAGGCTTTGGCGAGTGCGCCCCGATTGGACTCGTGCGCGTGTACGTCGCCCGCCGCGGCAACGCGGATCGGCCTCTTCCCGTCGCTCGACATATCCTCATCTTGCCCGCGATTCGCGTGCACTGACCTCGGGTAGCGACTTCGACGTGGGCGACGAGCGGCAGTCCATCGACGCGCTGACGTATGCGATGAAGAAGGCGGCAGCCGCGCTGCGCGATGCGGAGATCCCGTACGCGGTCGGCGGAGGAATCGCGATCTGGGCTCGCGGCGGCCCTGAGACCGGCCACGACGTCGACATCCTCATCCGCCGCGAGGACGCTGAGCGCAGCTTGGCCGCGTTGACTGAAGCAGGAATGAAGCCGGTCGAGCCGCCCGAGGATTGGCTGCTGAAGGCCTACGACGGCGACGTCCTCGTCGACCTGATCTACGACCCCGCGGGCGGGGCGATCACCGATGAGCTGCTGAAGCGCGCCGAGGAGACGGAGGTGGCCGCGATGCGCGTTCCTCTCGCCACACTCGAGGACATCCTGAGTCAGAAGCTCCTGGCGCTCACCGAGCAGGAGCCGGACTTCACCGAAGAGCTCGAGATCGCCCGGTCGTTGCGCGAGCAGATCGACTGGGAGGCCGTCCGCACTCGCACCGATCGCTCACCGTTTGCCAAGGCGTTCTTCACCCTCGTCGAGGAGCTCGGCATCGTGCCAGCCCGCGGTGCAACGTCAGGTTCTGGTCCTTGACATTGACGTCCGCACGTTCCCCGGCGACGAGAGAACCTGACGCCGCTATTGCAGCCGCTCCCCCGAGGGCATCCGCGGGCTCTTACGAATCCAGGAAGAAGAATTGGCGCCAGGCCGTCCACCAGTCGGCCGCGCGTGACACGACCGTGCGTGGGTCGACGATCTCGACACCGGTTGCGATTCGGCGGCGGAGCGTCTCGACCGGGCGAGTGTGCGTGTACTCGACCCGAATCTCGGAGGGCCGACCCGGGTCGTAGGGCTCAACTGCCTTGAGGTCCTTCAGCGCCTGCTTGGATGCGTCCTCCACCAGTTCCCACGCGCGCTTGGGCGGAAGCATCCGCGCGCTTCGGCTGCCGAGCCCCCACTTCACGGCCACCGTCGTGAGGCCGTCTCCCAACAACGCCGCCCCTTCGCGGCAGACGGCCTCGTCGCCCGTCACGAGGACGACGGGACAGCCCCAGTGTCCGCACAGCGCCGCGTTGATCCCCGTCTCGCCGACAGCGGTGCCGTTGAAGGTGAGGTTGAGCCAAGACTGGCCCGAGACCGTGTGGTTGAGCACGCCGTCGGGCGTGCCGGCCTTCGCGTGCATGCCGATGAAGAGAGCAGCGTCGCATCCCTCCTCGAGGAAAGCCGTGTACTCGGTCCACTCCTCCTGCACGACGTACTCGCAGTCGGGCTCGAGCTGGTCCGGGATCAGCGAGTTGAACGTCCAGCCCTTTCCGGCCCCATGGCAGTCCATGACCACGATCTCCTTAGCGCCGCCCTTCTTCGCCCCGCGGACGGCGGCGTTGATCTCCTCGGTGTAGAGCCGGCGACCTTCTTCGAAGAGCGGCTCGCCGCCGTTCGTCTGCTCTCCCTTGACGATGCCGGCGATGCCTTCCATGTCGCTGATGATGTGGACGCGCATGGTCGCGTAGCGTAAGCGACGTGGAGACGGGGCTCGCGGGGAAGGGCGTGCTCGTGACCGGAGCCTCCGGCGGGATCGGGTCGGCGTGTGCACGGGCCTTCGCGGCCGAGGGAGCCCGCGTCGTTCTCCACTACCACCTCGGGCGGGAGCGTGTGGAGGCGCTTTCCGCCGAGCTGGGCGGAGCGCCCGCGTTCGGCGCCGACCTCCGGGACGAGCGCCAGGTGGACGATCTGTTTGCCCGCGCGCGCGAAGCTGCCGGCGCGATCGACGTCTGCGTGGCGGTTGCCGGCCGGTGGCCGTCCGAGGACGTTCCGGCCTGGGAGCTCCCGCTCGCGCGCTGGGAAGACACCGTGCGTACCAACCTGACGGCAACCTTCCTGACCGCGCGAGCCTTCCTGCGCGAGGTCGAGCGGTCCGGAACCGGGAGCCTGGTGCTGGTGGCTTCGACTGCCGGAATCTTCGGCGAGGCCGGCCACGCGGACTACGCAGCGGCGAAATCCGCGGTGGCGCACGGTTTGCTGTTGAGCCTCAAGAACGAGATCGTCCGGATAGCTCCTGGCGGCCGCGTGAACGTCGTCGCGCCCGGCTGGACCGAGTCGCCGATGACGCGCGGACACACCGAGCCCGACCAGGTTCGTCGAATCTCGCGAACGATGGCGCTGCGCAAGGTCGCGCAACCCGAGGACGTCGCCTGCCAGGTCGTCGTGCTCGCCTCGGACGAGCTCTCGGGCCACGTCACCGGCGAAGTCGTGGTCGTCGCCGGCGGGATGGAAGGGCGGGTCGTCCACGACGGTTAGCGCCGGGACGCCGTTGCCTGGGCATACCGCGCACGCGTCATTCCAGCCGCCTGGAATGACGCGGTCTCCTCGAAAGGAGCGGCGGATCCGGAGATCCGCCGCGGCGGCTTGAAGGCCGCAGGAATGATTGCCGTCAGTCCCGGACCAAAGAAGCCGCTTCGTCTATCGGCAGTGAGCGCGTGGGTCCTTAGCCCCAGATCAAGTACCGCAAAGGGGCCGCCGCCCGGCCCCTTGTCGGTCTCCGAGAGGGAGAACCGCCTCCCCGGCGGCCCTCGCCGCATCAGGGCCGCCCGGGTTCGGTCTCACCGGAAAGCCCCCGCCGCATCGGGGCCCTCGACGGTGTTGCTCTCCGAGTATCGCCCGGGGGGCTTGCTTGACCAATCACCCGATGGCGGTTGACTGGGCCAGTTGACCTAATCGGCGGAAAGTCCGAGTCGCTTACGCGGCGGACTTTCCGCCGAAATGCCCCTCCACAAATGCGTTTCGGACGGCATTGTCCGACCTGACCGCCCTGCCGCGCTTGGCGCGGCTGAGCGAGGCAAGGCCGACTGGCGGATTCAGTAGCATTCGCCGTGGAAGCGGGCACCGACCCGCTCCGCATCGAGAGAGGCTGAGGGACCGGCCCTTTGAAGCCTCGGCAACCTGCGAGAGCAAGGTGCCAAGCCCGGCCGGGCGAACCGCCCGGAAGGATGTGAGCGAGACGGAGGCGAATCGAGTGCCCGCGTACAAATCACCGTTCCTCGACCGGCTCGCGTCCGGTCCGCCGATCGTGGGCGACGGCGGGATGGGCGCCCTCATCTCGGCCGCGGTACCGCGGCTGCGCTGCCCCGAGGAAGCGAACCTCCGCGCACCCGACGCGGTCGTCTCCCTGCACGTCGGCTTCATCAAGGCCGGCGCGGAGCTGATCGAGACGAACTCGTTCGGCGCCAACCGCCGCAAGCTCGCCCAGCACTTCCTCGAGGAAGATCTCGAGCAGATCAACTCGACCGCGGTCAAGCTCGCACGCGACGCGCGCGAGGTCGCCGGAGCGGACGTCTTCATCGCAGGCTCGATCGGCCCCATCGGCGAGTCGCTCGCCTCGCGCGTGCGCAGAGGGGTCTTCGCCGAGCAGGCGGGCGTACTCGAGGGCCGCGGAGCCGACCTGTTCATGGTCGAGACGTTCTACGACCTGGAAGAGCTCGTCGACGCGATCGAGGCGGTGCGGAGCGTCTCCAGTCTCCCGATCGTCGCGCTGCTGACCTTCGACGAAGGCGCCGAGACGCTCTCGGGCGTGCATGCGCGCGAGGCCGCGGAACGGCTCCTCGCTTGCGACGTCGCCGCGATTGGAGCGAATCACGGCGCAGGACTGCTGGCCGCGCTCGCCGCGCTCGAAGAGATGCAGTCCGACGGCCACCCCCCGCTGGCGGCGATGCCGAACATAGGCCTGGCGAGCATGGCCGGCGGACGCGTGATCTATCCGCACGCCACTCCCGACTACTTCGCGGAGTTCGCAGCGCACGCGCGCGATCTCGGAGCGCGCATCATCGGGGGCTGCTGCGGGACCACGCCGACCGAGATCTCGGCGATTCGCTCGGCCGTCGAGGAGAAGCGGAAGCCACGCGCACCGCTCGTGTTCGAGGAGCGAGAGCTCGCCGTCGCACTTGGTGAAGAGCAGCGGGAGACGCAGCTCGCGCAGGCATTACGCGAGGGCGATTGGGTGGTCTCGATCCAGTTGGACCCCCCGCTCGGCGGCTCGAGCCGTGGCCTCCTGGAGCTCGCGCAGGCTCTCAGGGACTCGGGCCGAGCGCCGTTCGTCGACATCAACGACAACGCGACGGCTCGCGCAGGGATGAACGCGCTGATGGTCTCAGCCGCGATCGAACGATCGGTCGGAATCGAGACCATCCCCCACCTGACGACGCGAGACACGACCGTGATGGGACTCGAGTCCGTGCTGCTGGGGGCGCATGCCGAAGGCATCCGCAACGTGCTGTCGGTCACCGGAGACCCGCCCGAGGTGGGTGACTATCCCGGATCGCGCGGCGTCTACGAGATCGACGCGATCGGCCTGACCCAGCTGATGACGAACCTCAATCGCGGCGAGGACTTCAACGGCCGCCCGATCGATGCGCCGACAGCGTTTTTCCCGGGGGTCGCCGTCAACCCCTCCGCAGACGACCTCGAGCTCGAGCTCGATCGGTTCAGGCAGAAGCTCGAGGCCGGCGCAAAGTACGCGATGACCCAGATCGTCTTCGACGTCGACTACCTCGATCGCTTTGCCGAGCTGTTGGGCGGTGAGTGGCCGATCCCCGTCCTCGTCGGGATCTTCCCGGTCTCCAGCTACCGGCTGGCGCTTCGGCTTCACAACGAGGTCCCCGGGATCGTCGTGCCCGAGTCACTCCAGAAGGCGCTCGAGGATGCCGGCGCGGATGCGGCCGAGGTCGGGTGGGAGCACTCCCGAGGTCTGCTCGAGCGAGTGCGCGGCTACTACGCAGGCGTCTACCTGGTCGCGCCCTTCCGCCAGCCCCTGCGCGTGCTCGAGCTCCTCGACTAGCGACGCCGATCGAGAACGGCGGAAAGGACGTCTCGCTTAACGCGTCGCACTTTCCGCCGCGTTCAGTGAAGCGGAGGTGCGTCTAGCTTGCGCAGTCCCCGGTCGAGACCGGCCGGTGGTCACGCGCATCCGCCAGCGCGCTGCGGACGATGCTTGCCGGCACCGCGTAGCCGGTGCTTCCGTCGGGCCGTGCCGCGAAGATCGTCGCCTCCACGGCGCCGCGCCCGTCGAGCACCGGCCCGCCGGAGTTTCCGTGCCTCACGGCGCCCCGAACGCTCGTTATCGTCCGCGTGACGGGTCCGTCGCCGTAGGCGTCGCGCGCGATCACGACTGTGGTCCTGCCGATACGCCCCGGGATCACCGCAAGCGGCCCGTTGTCCGGGAAGCCGAGGATCGCGACTGCCCGGCCAGGCTCGGGATTGACGAGCCGAAGCGGCCTGGCATCCAGGCCGCGGACGCGGAGCACTGCGATGTCGTTGCGGGAGTCGAACGACACGGCCTCGGCCGCGAGCCGAGGCACACCGCCTGCCGGCTCGACCGTCGTGTCATCCTGCCCGGCCACGACGTGCGCCGCGGTGACGACGAGCTCGCGGCCGGCGACCCAGCCGGTACCGGTAACCCCGAGCCCGCATGCGGTTCCAACGACCTTGAACACGCTCGGAGCCGCTTGACGCACGGACGGGTTGCGCGCGAGCGCCGGGTCGGGCGGGGCGACGGGCGCGGCCGGTCCGGCGATGGCCGGCAGAGGATCGACGCGCGCGAGGGCACGCAGAACCTTCGTCGGCGGCAACAGGTCGTTGAGGCGCTGAAGGACGAGCGACCGCTGTGCGCCCTGCCGAAGCTCCGTCTGGCCTGGCAGCTGCAGGGCGACCGCCCCGAGGATCCAAACGAACGCGAAGCCCATTGCGGCGCCGAGGACGACGCCCCCCGCCGTGTCCACGGAGCGGATCGACTCGAGCTTGAGCCGGCGGCGGAGCGCCTTGCCGGCGACCGCCGCCGCCATCTCGAGCATGACCGCCCCCATCGCGGCGCCGGCAAGGCTGGCGAGCGGCGTGTACGGCGAGCTGGTCCCATCCGACAAGAGATGCGGAGCGAGATAGGCGCCGAGCAGGGCGCCCACGGCGAGCCCGCTGAGCGAGAGCGCCATTCCGATCAAGCCCTTGCGCAGCCCGACGAACGCCATGAAGGCGACGAAGAAGAGCGCGAGCCAGTCGACTCCCGTCACAAGACTTAGCGTAACCGGGCGCCCGGCTTACCGAGCGACGGCCTAGGCGGCCGCGACGTCGTCGTCGGCCTGCTGGAGAGCAAGGCGATCGCGCAGCTCGTCCGCCGTCAGAGGC
>JBKOXM010000128.1:0-4394 GCA_046724925.1 Actinomycetota bacterium
GTTTTCGGGGACAGGTTTTGGGAGCCCGCACTGCCTGCGGGGCGGATGCTCAAGCTAGAAAAGCCCCATTTGCTGGCCTTTTGTGAAGCCCTCTGACGGACTCGAACCGTCGACCCCCTCCTTACCATGGAAGTTTGAGAGCGGTAAGCGCGTACACGCGCGATCACCCGCGACGCACTTTCACCTGCAAATCCGGCCGTTTGAGTGCCGAGGTATGCGCCGCGAGATGTCGCGCGCGTTGTTTCTGATGTGTCCGTTTTGTGTCCGCGGCTTGTTGCTGACTTCGGCAACGGTGCCGCGTCATGCGCTGGCAGCCGATACGAAGAACCTGACGCTCTCCACACCGGCTCGGCGGTCGGCGCCCTACACGGCGGCGGCCTCGCTCTCGCCGAGCAGCCCTTCGCATTCGGCGAGCGCGGGCTTGTAGCCCAGCGACGCGAACAGCTCGCGCGCCTCGCGCAGCGGCTCTTCGGCAGCGGGTCGGCCGAGCGCGACGAGGCAGCGGCCTCGGCCGAGCAGTGCGTAGGCGCGCTCGGGCACGCTCCCGAAGTCGCGCCAGCGCTCGGCCGCCTCGGCATAGAGCCGCGCCGCCTCCGTAGAATCGCCCGCTGCCTCGGCGAGCACGGCGCGAGCTGCAACGAGCGCGCGCTCCTGGAGCGGTGTGTGTGGCTCGAAGCCGTCTGTAATCTCGGCGGCGAGTTCGCGCCCAGATGACGAGAGCGCGCAGCGCACGAGCTCGGGCAACAAGCTGTAACTGGACGTCCCGAACACACCTGGAACCTGCGTCAGCTCACGCAACAACGTTTCCGCCAGCTCCGGTCGGCCGGCGGCAAGCAGGTGCTGCGCGGCAGCGCCGAGGCCGAAGCCGATCTCCCACGGGACGCCGGTGCTGAGGGCGTGGTCGGCCAGCCGCTCGCCTGCGTCGGTCGAATGCGCTTCCTCGCCGCGCTGCGCGAGCAAACGCAGTTCCACGGAGCGCGCCACGTTCAGCGCCGGGATGTTGCCAGTCGCTTCCGCCCGCTCGGCTAGTGACTCTGCGTCGGCCAGCGCCTCATCGCAGCGGCCGAGGTCGGTGAGGTAGACGAGGCTGAAGCTGGCGATGCTGAGTGCAAGCTCGCCGATGCCGCGCCGCTCGCAGAACCTGATCCCCTCGCGGCAGACATCGAGCGCCGCCTGTGGTCCGTGGTAGTGCCAGGAAGCCTCCGAGAGGTTGGCGTAGTGCACGGCGACGTCGCGGCCTTTGCCCTGCTCGAGCGAGAGCGCGAGCGCGAGGCGCATGTCGTCCAGGCCCCGCCGCTCGCCCAGGAAGCAGCGAGCAACGGCGCCGAAGCCGAGGGCGCGAGCCGGCTCGGGCAAGTCGAGTTTTGAAGCGAGTTGACTCGACCGTTCCGAAGTCGCGATCGCCTCTGGATACGCTGCGTCCTCGAAGCGAACCCCTGCCAGCTCGGCGAAGGCGGCTACCAGCTCGCGGCCGGGCGGCTGCGCCTCGAGCAGCGCCAGCCCCTCCGCGATTGCCTGCTTCCGGCGCGGATCGCCGAGCGCCCAGAGGACTGCGACGAGCGCGGTAAGCGCCCGTCCGGCAGAGAGCGCCTCCCCCTGCTCGCGGAAGAGCGCGATAACTTCCTCGAGTGCCGCTCTTGCCTCCTCCAGCCGACCCTGCTGCTGCGCAGCCTGCGCCCAGCGCTCGAGCAGGCCCGCCCGTGCCGGGTGGCCGGTGGGGGCAAGCTCGAGACCTTTGGCCAGACTCGCCTCCGCGCTTGCGACATCCAGCGCGAGCGCCCGCTCGCCGGCGAGGGCGAGATAGCGGCGCGCTTGGTCCTCCAGCGCCTTGACGTCCGCTCCCGGTCCGGCGGCCCGGGAAAGCTCGAGCGCCTGGAGGTAGTGGTGCGCGAGCACGTCGGAAAGGTCTTCTGCTCGTTGCCCCGCCTTGCGCTCGATCCAGGCCGCCGCCGCTTGGTGGCGGGCCGCTCGACCAGCGCGCGGGATCTGTGCGTAGCAGACGTCCCTCACCAGCACATGCCAGAAGCCGTACTCCTGCTCGCCCTGCATCGAGGACGTGCGCGCGGGGCGCACGAGCTCCTTGCGCGCCAGCTCGTGCAAAGCCTGCTCGACCTGGCCCGCCTCTCGCTTGCCCATCTCGGCAAGCGCCCCTGCCCAGAACACCTTGCCGACCACAGCTGCGTCCTGAAGCAGGTTCTTCCGCTCCGCCGACAGCGTGTCGAGGCGAGCGGCGATCAACGCCTGCACGGACTGCGGCACCTCCTCGACCGCCTTGCTCAGCTGCTCGCGATCCGCCAGCAGGCGGACGAACTCCTCGGCGTAGAGCGGATTGCCACCCGCCCGTTCGAGGAGCGTCTTCTGCGTCTCCGCCGGCAGGAACTTCTGCTCGAGCAGCGTGGCGATCAGGCGGGCGGTCTCGTCCTGAGTCAGTGGCGCGAGGTTGATCGTCGTCGCATTGCGAAGGCCGGCCGCCCAGGATGGGTGCTGCTCGTAGAGCTCCGGGCGGGCGGTGCAAAGCAGGAGCAGCGGCACACCCTCAGACCAGTCGGCCAGGTGCTCGAGGAAGGCGAGTAGAGCGGCGTCCGCCCAGTGCAGATCCTCGAAGACGAGGATCGTCTCCCGCTCCTCCGCCCACGCCTCGAGGAAGCGGCGCCAGGCGGTGAAGGACTCCTGCTGGGAGGCAGGCTCGCCGCCCGCACCCACGAGCGGCTGGAGGCGGGCCTTGAGCCAGGGGCGATCTGGATCCTGCGCAGGTAGGGCGTGCTCGATCTTCGCTTCTGCCTCCTGCGGCGAGTCCGACTCGAGGATGCCGCACTCCGCCTTGATGATCTCGCCGAGCGCCCAGAACGCGATCCCCTCCCCGTAGGGAAGACAGCGGCCCTGCCGCCAGCGCACGATGCCGGGACGATCCTCCACGTACTGGAGGAGCTCGGCGCAGAGGCGGGTCTTGCCCACACCCGGCTCGCCCACGATCGTCACGAGCTGACAGGAGCGCTGCTGCACGGCGCGCTCAAAGGTGCCGGTCAGGAGCGGCTTCTCGAGCTTGCGGCCGACGAACGGAGCCGCGTGCGTCCGGGTCAGGGCGGTGCCGAAGCGAGCGCGATGCTGGAGCGGGCGGAAGAGGGCGAGCGGCTCCGCCTTGCCCTTCACCTCGACCGGCTCCAGCGGCTCGTAGTCGAAGATGCGCTCCGTCGCCTGGTAGGTCTGCGCCGAGACCGCGATGGCGTTCACGGGCGCCGCGCTTTGTAGGCGCGAGGCGGTGTTGACGACGTCGCCAGTGACGATCCCCTCGCCCTCTTCGGGCCGCGCACCGAGAGCCACCACCGCCTCGCCCGTGTTGATGCCGACGCGCACCTGCAACGAAAGGCCGGGCTCCTGCTGGTTCAGCTCCTCGATCGCCTCCAAGATGCGAAGGCCCGCGCGGACGGCGCGCTCGGCGTCGTCCTCATGCGCCACGGGAGCGCCAAAGACGGCCATCACCGCGTCCCCAATGAACTTCTCCACCGTGCCGCTGTACCGCTCGATCTCCCGTCGCAAGCGGGCGTGGTAGGGACGGATGCGGGAGCGAACGTCCTCGGGGTCTGCCGCCTCGGAAGCTGCGGTGAAGCCGACGAGGTCGCAGAAGAGGACGGTCACGATCTTCCGCTCCTCGTGAACGGAGGCCGCCGGCTGCTCGGTCAGAGGCGCCGTGCAGTACGGACAGAACGGGAATTCGCCCGGGAGCTCCTTCCCGCAGGAAGGGCAGGTCGCCACGAAAACGAGTCTAAGACGCCCGACTGCAAGGAGGAAGACAGCTTCGAGCTCAACGCCGAGTTGGTCGGCAACGTGTGGGGAACTACGGGGTCGACCGGACTCGAGCCTGCGGCCTGCGCGGACAGGCCGACGCTGATGAATGTCATGGTCATGGGTTTGATCCCGATGAACCGCTCCCGGTGGAGAAGGGGGTCACGCTCGCGCCCGATCAGACAACGCATCAACCCTTCTTGCAGGGTCTTCGTCGCCGGATGCGCTCACCTCTGCCTTGGGGACACGCGTCAGGAGGCGTCGCGAGACGTCGCCGTGCGTCGCGGGTACCAGAAATGTGTCCGAAATGTGTCCGCGTGTTCTACGAGCAGACAACTAGAAAATCCGATTTACAGGCACTTTGTGCAAGCCCTCTGACGGACTCGAACCGTCGACCCCCTCCTTACCATGGAGGATTCGCCGAGCTGCTATGTGATGTGGGAAAGGCGCTTGCTAGCGCGCTTTCCTTGCATTTCGCCTGGTTTGTCCGCTCGTTGCACCCTTCCCTTGAAGGACCCTGAGCCTGCCCGGAAGTCCCCGAACCTGTCCCCAAAACCCGAACTTCTGCGAGTGCAAGCTGGCAGGCGACTCAGAGAGCAACGGTGCCTGGC
>JBKOXM010000204.1:0-4293 GCA_046724925.1 Actinomycetota bacterium
GGGGGTGCATGGAATGCGCCGTATACACGTACTCCGACCATCGCCCGCGATGGTCGTCGCATGCGTCGCTCTGCTGGTGGCGCTCGGAGGAACCAGCTACGCGACGATCTCGGCCCTCGTCCCGGCGAACTCCGTCGGAACGGTGCAGCTGAGAGACAACGCCATCACGTCGAAGAAGGTCAGGGACTTTTCGTTGCGGATCTGGGATTTCAAGACTGGGCAGCTGCCTCGCGGGCCGGCCGGGCCCCCGGGCCGGCCGGGGGTCATCGCCGACCTGATCCCGCATCAAAGCACCGTGACGGTGCCCGCAAACAGCGCCAACGGTAAGTTCACGACACGCGCGATCCACGTCAGGTGCGCGTCGGGCGAGCACGCGATCGCAGGCGGCACGTTCTGGACGAGCGAAAAACCCGTCGAACAGAACGACGAGCAGCTGATCACCGTCTACAGCCGGCCCCTGGTGGAGCGTGGGCGGCCGGTCGGGTGGCGCGCGAGAGGCGGCTCCGATCTCAACGGCGACCGACGCTTCACCGTGCAAGTCCTCTGCGCAAAGGATTAACGAGATCGAGCTACGCGGGGGAACCGCTGGTTCCCCCGCGAGCGGCTCGTCAGTAGATCGTCGCCGAATCCCAGCCGTCTGCCGGTGGGTTCCCTTCTAGCTCCCGCCCATTCCCGCTCGTCTCTTGTCGAGCTTCGTCAGCGGGTTGGCGCCGATGATTCCCTCACACGCCGCCGCCGGCGCCGGTCTAGCGCGGTCATCCCAGCCGAACCTTCACGAGCCGGCTGGCGGAGACGGGCGACAGCGCCGTGTCGCCCGGCTTGCGCGCCTGGACGTACAGGTACAGCTCGCCGCCTACCCGCAGCGTGAGTGCGGCAGTTGGCCTGAGCCGGAACGTCACCCAGCCGCTGGCCGCCGTCCGGCGCTCGCCCGTAGGTGCCATCTGCCCCGGCGGAACCGCCATCACAGACACGAGCGCGCTGCGCACCCAGAATCCTCGAGTCTCGGCCACGTGGACGCGAAGCGTGAACGGGGCCCGCGAGCGGACGACCTTCGGCCCGACCAGACGGTCGATGACGAGGTGGTTCGGCGACTCGACGTCCTCCGCCCGGATGAAGCGTCGTCCTGCCGTTGGTCCGATCGGACGGACGACGCGCGTCGGAGCGGAGACCGCTGAAGCGACGCCCCCTCGGTTCGACGCGGTCGCCCAGACGCGCAGAGTGTTCCCGACGTCGGCCGAGCCGACGACGTACCTCGCTGTATTCGCGCCGCGGATGGCGGAACAGCCATCGCCCCCACGGTTACAGCGGACCCACTCGATACCCATGGTGAAAGGCTGTTCACCGCTGAAGGTGCCCTGAGTCGCGGTCAGGGTCTCGCCCTGCTGCGGCGTCCCCGAGATCGTGGGTGGAGCCGTCGCTGCGGGCGCCACGCCGGGCTTGATCGCGATGATGCTCGTCAGCGGCGAAACCGCCGTCCCCGACGAAGGCGCGCACTGCGTGCCGGTCAGATTGCAGTCGACGTTCGTGGCGGTAACGCTGACGAGAAGTCTGGAGCCCACGTCAGGCGGCCCGGGAACGTAGGTCTTCGCAGTTGCGCCTGCGATGTTCCCGCAGTCGACGCCGTGCGCGCTGCAGCGTTGCCACTGGAAGGCGAACGTGCAGGGACCAGGCTCGCATTGCCAGCCTCCTTCCAACGCCGTCAGAGTCTGGCCCTCTTGCGGAAGCCCAGAGATCGTCGGAGAGTTGGTGTTCCGCGGCCGCTCGAGGCCCCGAGCCGCCGCGCTCGCGACGAAGACCGCCAGCAGCGCCACGAGCACCGCGGTCATGGAGCTCACTGTTACGAATCGCTGGTTACGCACGTTTCCCCTCCACCTCGACGATTGGCATCACCTGGCCCGTATCTGGGGAGGCTATCCCCTCGGTGTGACGATTCTTCGATGCGATCGTCTGGTTCTCACACCCCGCGGCGGGCATCAAAGGCGCACCACGTGCGAATCGACGTCCGGCCGCACAGATGAAGATGGCTCCCGCCGCGCTTCGCCCGAGGACGGGGGCCGCAGGGCCTACCAGGGCAGAAGCTCGGTAAGCGGTCGTATCACGAAGCGTCGGGGCGTCCATGGGCCGAACGGCCTACCTCTAAAGGTTCGCGACGAACGTCCGATACCGCGTATGGGGGCCAGGAGCTCGCTCTCCCGATGGGGGCTGACGGCCCCGGACAGACGTGCCGCAGGGTCTGTCCCTCCTGGCCCCCATTCTCTGCCCCTAACAGCGCGCTCCCGCACAGCACCGCGCGGTTGGGCACTGATAGGGCACTTGAAGGCCGCCCCCCACGCTGATCTACGCGTAAGTCGCCAACGTGTGGGGTGTTGGCTGAGAGGTGGGGTCCGACGTCGGTTAGTGGTGGCGCGGAGAAGGCTGTCAGCTGCCCAGGAGCGACACGCAGAACCCGACCGCGGTCGCGACGCCGGCCCACTCACGGCCACGCTCGAAAGCGAAAGGTATGAGCGAGTTCGCGAGCATGGCGAGGAGACCGCCTGCGGCCAGGGCCGCGGCACGGTCGCCTGTCACGCCCGAGCTGAAGTTGGTCGCTAGGTAGCCGAGAGCCGCCGCAATCCCGCAGGCGAGTACGACCATGAGCCAGAGCCGTCCCAGCTTGCGCGGGCCCCACCCTGAAGCCGCGAGGTCGGCCGAGGGAGCGATCGCCTGGGGGATGTTCGAGACGAACACGGCGGCGAGAAAGCTCGCGCTGATCGGAAAGCCGGTGCCGATCTGAATGCCGAAGATAATCGACTCGGGGACGCCGTCGACGACCGAGCCAACAACGATGCCCATGGCCCCACCGGTTCCCGAGGCCCCGAAACGCTTCTCGACCAGGCGGTCGCCGACCAGGAACACGGCGACGCCGATGAGCATCCAGAGGGAGAGCTGCCAGTTATCGAGGTGCTCGGCCTCGGCAATGAGGTCAAAGGAGACGGCCGACAGCAGCGCCCCCGCGCCGAAGCCGGCGAGAATGCCGATAAGGGTGCGCGGGACAGTCACCCAGCAGACGAGCAGCCCCGCGATCAGCAGCGAGCACTGGGCGATGAATCCCAGTCCGAATGCTTCGAGAACGCCCATGCCTAGGCCACGCTTACGTCGCTGGCGACGCCGAGACTAGACGGGCGTCTCGGTGCGGGGCGCGAGGCGGCCGCCGACGACTAGGGCGACTACCGCGAGCGGGGTGAGCTGACTGAGTCGCTCCTGCGTGACAGCCGGCCGTCGGGCCCAGGTTGACGGCTGCAGACGGTCTCGTGCCGTGACGGCCGGAAGTCTAGGCGGCTTGCCGCTATCTGAGGGCGACCGCTGCCTTTGCCATCCTCCCTGGTTCTCCTTGTGGTTAGTTGACCTCGTCCGGCCATCCCTCGCGCGTCGCGGATCATCCTCACGAGGTCGACCGGCACTCCCTCCAGTCCCCGCGGGAAGTGCGCACGCTCGCGACGAAGGTCCTCCGTCGCCTCCCGACCCGCCTCGTCGAGCTGCTCCCTGCGGTCCCTCATCTTCTCGGCCACGACCCGCTCCCGCTCCCTCGCCACGTCCGCGTCGAGGAGAGCCCGCGCGGGAGTAACCCGCTCAAGCCGCAGACCGTCGTCTTCGCGCGGCACCCATGCCGGACGCCGGGCCGTCAGGCGGCCGCCTGCCCGTGGCGGTCGTGTTCGAGCTCGGCGGCGAACGCCCGCCACACAATCGCGGACACGCTGCGATCCTGCTTGCGCGCAAGCTTGACGAGACGATCTAGCTCGCGCTGCTCCTGGTCGACGAACGCGCCGAGGGAACCCGCTTCGCGCGTCGTGTTGCGACCTCGCCCATCCGGCCCTCCTAGCGTCTGGGAAAACCTGCAAAACGATTCTATCAAGTCGGTCGGAGCGCAAGTCGGGCGCCCGACCGTGGCCTCGCGGCTCGTGCGCAACGCAGAGGCGCGCGAAGGCTGACTAGAGGCTGACTTTCGGCGTCAGCGCGGGCCGCTGTGGCCGTTTCGCCCAACAGAAAACCCGCCGTTTCCAGCGGGTCTAGGAGAGCGGATGATGGGACTCGAACCCACGACCTTCTGCATGGCAAGCAGACGCTCTAGCCAACTGAGCTACATCCGCGCAGCCCGCGGATTGTAGCCGCTCGCCCGCCGCTCTTGCGGGACGGCGACCGCGATCTCGGATCGACGCTCGGGAATCGTCATCGGCGGGAGGTCGATGCTCCAGAGGTGGCCGCTTCCGTTCTGCTCGAGCGCGTCGAGCAAGCAGCTGCTGCTGACTCCGTGGG
>JBKOXM010000166.1:0-6125 GCA_046724925.1 Actinomycetota bacterium
GACGCGGAGCGGGTGCGGGAGGAGTGGCGGCGCGGACGAGTCGACCTGCCGCTCGAGGTCGTGGAGGCGCCGTACCGCGATCTCGGCGACCCGCTGCTCGACTACCTGCGCCCGCTGACCGCCGACCCCGTGGCGCGCGTCTCGGTCGTGATGCCCGAGCTGGTCTTCAACGGCGTGCGGCAGCTCCTGCACAACCAGCGCGCGCTCTACATCAAGCGGCTCCTGTTGTTCGAGCCGCGCGTCGTGCTGACGAGCGTTCCCTACCGGCTGAGCTGAACGTCCGGCGCGGTCGCCAGGTCGTCGAGGAAGCCGAAACGTGAATCGTTCGCCCCATCTGTTCCGCAACCCGCGTCGGCAAGCAGTGTATGCGCCTGGCAGGAATCGAACCTGCGACCTTGCGCTCCGGAGGCGCACGCTCTATCCCCTGAGCTACAGGCGCGAGGGCGTCTAGTGTAGCCCCGATGGAGGTCTCTGCCCGGGTCGCCACGCTCGAGCTCGCGGAGACGTTCGTCATCTCGCGCGAGTCGACAGATACCGCCGAAGTCGTGCAGGTCGAGATCCGGCATGACGGCCAGACCGGCTATGGCGAGGGGGCGCCGATCGACCGCTATGACGAGTCCGCCCAGTCGGCGCTTGCGTACGTCGAGGAACACGCCGACACGCTCGGCGACGACCCCTTCGCGCTCGACGAGATCGAGTCGCGATTGCCACCGCGCGAATGGGCCGCGCGAGCGGCCCTCGATGCGGCCTTGCACGATCTCCAGGGAAAGCTGACGGGCGAGCCGGTCTGGCGGCTGCTCGGGCTTCAGCGCGTTGGCCCGCCGACGTCGTGGACGATCTGGCTCGGCGATCCGGATGACATGGCGGAGCGCGCGGCGCGCGTCAGCGATGAGTTCCTGCGCCTGAAGCTGAAGCTCGGCGCGCGTGATGGACGCGACGTCGAGCGCGTGCGCGCAGTGCGAGAGACGACGGACGTTCCGCTGCAGGTGGATGTGAACGAGTACTGGACGATCGACGAGGCACTCGACGCGCTTCCGCAGCTCGCAGATCTGGGCGTCGAGTACTGCGAGCAGCCCCTACCGGCCGGCGATCCGGCAGGCGCACGGCTGAAGGCCGCGTCGTCGATCCCGATCTACCTGGACGAGGACTGTCACCGGCTCGAGGACGTCGCCGGTTGCGCCGAGCGCGCGCACGGGATCAACATCAAGCTCTCGAAGTCAGGTGGGATCCGCGAGGCGGTGCGGATGGCCCACGCGGCGCGTGCGCTCGGGCTCGGCGTGATGCTCGGCTGCATGCTCGAGTCGGGCTTGGGCATCTCGGCGGCGGCGCAAACCGCTTCCCTGTGCGATCACGTCGATCTGGACGGCAACCTGCTCCTGGCCCATGATCCGTGGCCTGGCGTCGACTTCCGCGACGGCGTCCAGATTCCGTCAGACGAACCCGGACTCGGTGTCAGAGAAGAAGTACCTGATCCTCGCTGAGGAGTTCTCGCACGACCCGCACTACGGGAAGACGCTTCGCGGCGTCATGCGGTATCGGCGGGACTCGGTCGTCGCGATTCTCGACACGCGGCGGGCGGGGGAAGTCGACGAGGGGGTTCCGATCGTCGCAACCGTGGACGAGGCGCTACCACTCGGTCCCGATACAGCCCTCGTCGGGGTCGTCACACAAGGCGGCCACTTTCCGGGCGATTGGCAGGACCTGCTGAAGGCGTGCGTCCGCGCCGGGCTCGATCTCGAGAACGGGCTGCATGTCCGGCTGCACGACATCCCGGGACTGCCCGAGCTGGCGCGCGAGCGCGGCGTCGAGCTGCACGACCTGCGCGAGCCGCCCGGAGACCTCAGCACAGCCACGGGCGAGAACCTCGAGGTCGGCGCGACGATCGTCCTCACCGTCGGCTCGGACTGCGCGATCGGGAAGATGACCGCGACCTGCGAGCTCGACCTCGAGGCTCGCAAGCGGGGGTTGGGCTCCGTCTTCGTCCCGACCGGCCAGACGGGGATCGCCATCGCAGGCTGGGGGATAGCCGTCGACGCAGTCGTCTCCGACTTTCTCGCCGGCGCGGCGGAGCGTCTGGTGGTCGACGGCGCGAAGCGCGGCGACCTGCTCTGGGTAGAAGGACAGGGCGCGATCCTGCACCCGATCTATTCCGGCGTGACCGTCGGGCTGATGCACGGGAGCGCTCCTCATCTCTATGTGCT
The DNA here is from genome assembly GCA_046724925.1 of Actinomycetota bacterium. Classification (GTDB taxonomy): domain Bacteria; phylum Actinomycetota; class Thermoleophilia; order Gaiellales; family Gaiellaceae; genus JBKOXM01. The sequence goes on from JBKOXM010000166.1 coordinate 2,202, forward strand.
GTGCCACGAGGTGGGCCGCACGGTGGTCGAGGGCGATCCGACGGCGTCGCCGATCCTGCCGCTGAAGGAGCTCGTCGATCTCCACGAGCGCATGTCGCTCAAGCTGCGGCCGGCCACGGTCGCGTGCATCGCGTTGAACTCCTCGTCCGTCTCGGAGGACGAGGCCCGAGCGGCGATCGCCACGACGGAGGAGGAGACCGGCCTGCCGGCCGACGATCCCGTCCGCTTCGGCGCCGGAAAACTCCTCGACGCAGTGCTCAACGCTCGACCCTGATCTGCCGACAGAAGGAGCATGAGGCGGATCTCCGCGGTCCTGGCAGCCGCGTGCGCGGCTTTGACGCTTGCGGGTGCGGCGTCGAGCACGACGTTCGGCGTCGCTGACGACGCGGGAAAGTACGCCGAGGACCACGGCGCCTCGTTCTTCAACATGCTTACCGAGCTCGGGATGACCGAGAACCGCATCGCGGTCTTCTGGGATCCGGCCAACCCGACGACGATCGCCGAGCAGGAGTTCCTCGACCGCTCGATCCTGCAGGCGATGCGCCGGGGCATCGACGTCATCTTCGCGATCTATCCACTGAAAGCGCGGGCGCTCGTCGACACGTCGAATGGGGTGGAGCTGTTCGCGCGTTACGCCGCGACGGTGGCCGAGCGCTACCCGTACGTCCGCAAGATCATCTGCCTCAACGAGGGCAACCAGCCCCGGTTCCACCAGCCGCAGTTCGATGAGGCCGGCAACGGCATTTCAGGGTTTGTGCAGGAGAAGGCGATGGCCGCCTGCTACGACGCGCTGAAAGCGGTCGATCCGGGGATCACGGTGATCGGGTTCGGTCTGTCACCGCGCGGCAATGACGACTTCGACGCGGTCAGCAACGTTTCCCACTCGCCGATCCGCTTCCTCAAGGAAGTGGGGGAGGCGTACCGCGCGAGCGGCCGCACCAAGCCGATCGCCGACGACATCTCCGTCCACTGCTACCCGAACGTCAACACCGACGCGCCCTCCGTCGGCTACCCGTGGCCGAAGATCGGCTGCGTCAACTTCGACCGCTTCAAGCAGGCGTGGTGGGATGCGTTCCACGGGACGGCGCAGCCGCTCTTCCGCGAAGCGGGTGACGCGAGCGCTGGACCGTTCGTCCGGATCTACGTGGACGAGGTCGGCTACCAGGTGCGCGTGCGCAACGACAAGGCGGCGTTGTACTCGGGCGCGGAGAACGTGCCGCTGCTCGACGAAACGACGCAGGGGAACTACTACGCGCAGCTGATCGCGATGATGGCGTGCGACCCGAGCGTCGCGCTCCTGAACTTCTTCCACGCCGTCGACGAGACGAACCTGGCCGCGTGGCAGAGCGGCGTCGTGATGCCCGACGGAACGCGACGTGCCTCGTTCGCAGCGGTCAGGGACGCAATCCTCGCGAACCAGGAGTGCCGCGGGAAGGAGAATGAGTGGCGTCACGTGGACCGCGTCGTCGGCGCACGCGTGGTGTTCAAGGGTTTGCCCCGGGCGTTCGTCGTTCGTGCAGACGAGGGTTTCTCATACGACGTGAAGATCACGCGCCCGTCGAGCACGCGCAGGCTGACCGGCGCGTCGGGTCAGGGCGACGCCGCACGCGACGTGCTCTTCAAGCTTCCGCGGATGCGCGCGGGGACGTACCAGCTGCGGATCACGCTCCGCGCGGAAACGAATCCGGAGCGCGTCACCCAGTTCTCGCGCACCTTCCGCGGTGCGTAGGCACGCCGAGGCCGGCGCCATGCCTGTTCCGGCCGGTCTTCATCCCGGCCGGGATGAGGTATAAGAATCGACATGTCGGATCCGCGAGTGGCGAAGCTCGGCGGGTTGCTCGTCAACTACTCACTCGAGCTGCAGCCGGGCAGCATCGTGCGGATCGACGGAGCGACGGTCGCCGCGCCGTTGGTCACGGAGGTGTACCGGGAGGCGCTGCGTGCCGGTGCGAATCCGCGGACGCGCGTCGACGTCGAGGGCCTCGACGTGATCGCGGTCGGCGAGTCCTCCGACGAGCAGCTGACGTTCATCTCCGAGATCGACCGCTTCGAAGTGGAGAACCTCGACGCGATCGTGACCATCTGGGCCGACCGCAACACGCGCTCGCTTTCGCAAGCCGATCCGCAACGCGTCAGCCGGCGGATCGCGTCGCGCCGGCAGCTTACCAACCGCTTCTGGGAGCGCATCGACGCCGGAGCGGCGAAGTGGGTCGGCACGCGTTTCCCGACGCATGCGCACGCCCAGGACGCCGAGATGTCCCTCACGGAGTACGAAGACTTCGTCTACGCCGCATGCCACGTGCGCGAGGACGAAGATCCCGTTGCGCATTGGCGGGCGGTCTCGGTCGAGCTCAACGCCCGGGCGCGCGAGCTCGAGACGTTCCGCGAGCTGCGCATCGTCGGGCCCGACACCGATCTGCGCCTGAACGTCGAGGGCCGCGGCTGGGTCGCGGCCGACGGCAAGCTGAACATGCCTGACGGCGAGATCTTCACGAGCCCCGTCGAAACAGAGACCGAAGGGGAGATCCGCTTTTCGTTCCCGGCGATCTTCCACGGGCGCGGCGTCGAGGATGTCCGGCTGCGGTTCGAAGGTGGGCGCGTGGTCGATGCCGAGGCGAAGACCGCGAACGACTACCTGCAATCGCTGCTCGACATGGACGGCGGCTCGCGCACGCTCGGCGAACTGGCCTTCGGGCTCAACTACGAGATCGATCGCTTCACACGCGACATCCTGTTCGACGAAAAGATCGGCGGCACGCTCCACCTTGCCCTCGGCTCGAGCTTCAAGAAGCTCGGCGGCCGGAACGATTCCGGCCTGCACTGGGACATGATCTGCGACCTGCGGACCGACGGAGAGGTGTACGCGGACGACGAGCTCGTGTGGAAGGCCGGGCACTTCCTGCACGAGCCCGGTCTCGTCGCGGCAGCTTCCTGAGCCGCGTCGCCGTCATCTCCGACACGCATCTTCCGCGCGGCACCCGCGCGTTGCCAGATGAGTGCCTGCGCCTGCTCGCGCGCGCCGACCTCGTGCTGCACTGCGGAGACTTCGTGTCGGCGCAGTTCCTCGAAGAGCTGCGGGGCGTAGGACCGCCGGTCGAGGGGGTGTCAGGGAACATGGACGAGCCGGCGCTGAAGGCCTCGTTGCCGCGGCAGCGCGTCGTCGACGTGGACGGCCTCCGGCTCGGGATGGTGCACGACGCGGGCCCGCGCGTCGGACGTGAGGCGCGGCTGGCCGCGCGCTTCCCGGAATGCGAGGCGGCGATCTACGGCCACACCCACGTCCCGCAGGTGGAGCGCTTTCAGCACCTCTGGGTGCTGAATCCGGGCTCGCCGACCGAGCGGCGGAGCGCCCCGGTCCACTCGATGCTCGTCCTTCGCATCGGGGCCGGCCGAATCACGCCCGAGCTCGTGACCCTGAGCTAGGCGCGTTTCCCCTGGCCCGTTCTGGGCCCTTGACAGGGCGAACACGTGTTCGGTACTGTACGAACACATGTTCCCTCGATTCGTCATCCTGCTCGTGGCGATCGCACTCGTCGTCGGTTTTGCGGCACGGCCGTCGGGCGGCGCGGGCAAGCCTGAGACCTACGTCGTGAAGCCGGCGGATACGCTCTGGTCGATCGCCGCCGCGCACTACGCGGGCGATCCCCGGCAGGGCATCTGGGAGTTGCAGCAGCGGAACCATCTGGCGGGCACGACGCTCGTGCCCGGCCAGCGGCTCCTGCTGCCCTAGGAAGCGTCAGCGACTCTCTCAGGAGCCGCCGGCGAGCGGCAGCCCGGCCGTGTAGACGCGCTCGCCGCGGAAGAGGTGGCGCTCCGGATCCCACGGGAAGAAGATCGCGACCTTCCAGCTCAGACGCTCTCCCGACGGCGGGAACCCGAGCCACGCCTCCGTGTGCGTGCCCGTGACGTCGGCCTCTTCCCACA
>JBKOXM010000097.1:0-5685 GCA_046724925.1 Actinomycetota bacterium
GCCAACGCCAGCGACTTACGCCGCACCGTCTTCCTCCGCGGCCTTCTTGGCCTTCTTGGGTGCGGCGCGCTTTCGCGGCTTGGGCTTCGCCTCAGGCTCCTCGGCGACGTTCTCGAGACAGGTGCGCAGGTCGTAGAAGACCAGCGCGACAGTCGGCTCCGCGGCCGTGGTCGCCGCGATCGTCCGGTCGCCCTTGCGAACCACGAACACGCTTCCCTCACCGGTCGCCACTTCCAGGTGCGTGACCGACTCGTTCTGCTTCGTCTTCGCCGCCTCGGCGAAGAGGTTCTCCGCGGCCTGCGCGAAGCCCTTGCCTGCGTTGGTGTCGCCGAGCGTCGAAACGACCACTTCACCCTCTCGGTCGTAGATGACAGCGCTCTGGATCTGCGACGACACGTCCATCAGATCAGCGAGGGCCTGCTTCGCGTCCACGGACCCGACGCTAACACCTCGCGGCGCCTATCCAAGCGCGGAAGTGTCTGGCGGCTGACCGGAGGACGATACTCCGCCTGTGTTCAGAGCCCGGGACGGAGTGCTCTCGAAATTCTTCGCCGACCGCGGCACCCACCTGGCCGCGATGATCGCCTACTTCGCGCTGCTCGCGTTCTTCCCGCTCACGTTCCTCGCGCTCTCGCTGCTGGGCTTGACCGGCCGTGCCGACGAGTCCAGCTTCCTCGTCACCGAGATCAAGCGGGCGCTGCCGGACACGCGGATCGAGGACATCGTTCGCCTCGTCCGCTCCTTGCAGCAGAACGCCGCCTCGCTCGGGCTGGTCGGCGCCGCCTTCCTCCTCTGGACATCGTTGTCGCTCTTCAGCGCGCTCGAGTCCGCCTTCAACATCGTCTACGGGCAGCCGAACCGGTCGTTCCTCCACGGAAAGGCGCTGGCCGTGTTGCTGATGCTGGGCTCGCTCGTGACGCTCTTCGTGGCGCTCCTTGCCGGCTCCTTCGGTGTGGAGGCACTGCACCACTTTGCGCCCGGTGTCATCAACAACGACCTGATCGCGTACACGCTCTCGATTGCCGTCTCGGCGGCCGGCATCTTCGCCTTCCTCATGTCGATCTACTACCTGCTCACGAACGTGCCCCTGACCCTGCGCCAGGTGCTCCCCGGCGCCGCATTCGCGACCGTCCTGCTCGAAGCCAGCTTCCAGCTGCTACCCGTGTTCGTCCGCTACGCGGAGCTCAATCCCGCGCTCAAGACCTTCGGCAGCCCGGTGATCCTGCTCGTCTGGCTCTATGTGATGGCCAACGTGATCGTGCTCGGCGCCGAGATCAACTGGTGGCGGTACCAGCGGAAGCAGGAAGAGGCCGTGGCCGAGGAGCTGCCCGGCCTGGCCTAGTCCGCAGCGACCGCGGCGCCCAGCGACCTGGCCGCACGGGCCCGGTGCGAGTGCGCGCGCTTCCAGTCGTTGCCGAGCTCCGCAACGGTTCGCTCCTCCCCCTCGGGCACGAAGATCGGGTCGTATCCGAAGCCTTCCGATCCCCGTGGCTCGCTCGCGATCCGGCCCTCGAGAACGCCGGTCCCGCGGCGCTCCTCGCCCGAGGGCGCGAGCGCGACCAGCTCGCACACGTAGCGGGCGAGACGGCCCTCGCCCTGGACGTCCCGCATCTCCTCCAGCAGACGTCCCACCGGCTCCTGGCCGCCGAAACGGGCGGATTCGGGACCCGGCCGGCCGTCGAGTCCCTCCACCTCGATGCCCGAGTCCTCGCCGAGCACCCAGGAGTCCCCCGCCGCGACAGTACGGGCGAAACGCGCCTTCGCGCGAGCGTTGTCGAGGTACGTAGGGCCTTCCTCCGGCGGATACTCCTCGGTGCCGAGGAGCTCGAGCTTCCAGTCCGGGAGGACGGCTCGGAGCTCGCGCAGCTTGTTCTCGTTCTTCGACGCGAGTAATGCCGCTATTCGCTCCACTGCGCCCCACGCACGTCCTCGACCTGCGCCAGCCGTGCGACGAGAGACGATCGGTCGACCTCCGCGCCGAGGGAGACGCCGACTTCGAGCTCGCGTCGGTCCCCTTCGTCGTCGACGCGGAACGACTGCACAGATGCGCCCTGTCCCTCGATCGCGCCGAGCACCGGCGCGACCTCTCCCCCGGCGGGTAACTCGATCACGAGGTGCTCGGCCCCGGGGCGCAGGCGGCCGAGCGTCCAATGGGCCACAAGCCGCAGAGGCCAGAGCGACACGAGCGCGACCACCGTCGTGACGACGGCGGCGGCGTAGTAGCCCGCGCCCGACGCCATCCCGATCGCGGCGACCACCCATAGAGTGGCGGCCGTGGTGAGGCCGCGCACCGAGAGGCCCTGGCGGATGATCGCGCCCGCGCCGAGGAAGCCGATGCCGCTCACGATCTGGGCGGCGATACGCGTCGGATCGAAGGTCACCCCGCTCGACTGCGAGAAGTGGAAGTCGCTCCAGGCATAGGCGGAGACCAGGGTGAACAGCGCGGCGCCGACGGCGACGAGCATGTGCGTCCGGAAGCCCGCCCCACGCTCGCGAATCTCGCGCTCGGCGCCGATCGCGCCGCCCAGGACGGCTGCCGCGCCCACGCGCAGGACGATGTCCCAGAAGGCGAGATCAGGCATGGACGGCTTGGGCGGCCGCGCGCTGGAGCTCGAGGATCTGCGCGATGCCGGTCCCGGCGAAGTCAAGCATCCGGTCGAGGCCCTCACGGCCGAAGGCCGTCCGCTCCGCCGTCGCCTGCACCTCGACGAGATCGTCTGAGTCGGTCATCACGACGTTCATGTCGACCTCGGCGATGGAGTCCTCCGAGTAGTCGAGATCCAGCATGAGCTCGCCGTCGACGATCCCGACAGAGACCGCGGCGACCGAGCCGGTCAACGCCTTCGAGAGGCCGAACCGGTCGAGCGCGCGCCGCGAGGCGATGTAGGCGCCCGAGATCGCCGCGCATCGTGTGCCCCCGTCAGCCTGCAAGACGTCGCAGTCGAGCCAAACAGTCCGTTCGCCGAGCGCCTCGAAGTCGGCGACAGCGCGGAGCGAGCGGCCGATCAGACGTTGGATCTCGACGGTCCTGCCGCCCGGCCTCCCCCTCGCCACCTCGCGCGCCGTCCGCTCACCGGTCGAGGCCGGAAGCATCGAGTACTCGGCGGTGATCCAGCCGCGGCCCTGACCCGAAAGCCAGCGCGGGACGCTGTCTTCGATCGTCGCGGCACACAGAACCTTCGTCTTGCCCTGCTCGAACAGCGCGACGCCGTGTGGCTGCTCCAAGAACTTCGTGTCGATCGAGATGGGACGAAGCTCGTCCGGGCGCCGGCCGTCGGCTCGCGTCACGCGGCCTCCTCAGGGTTGCTGCTCACGCGGCGGCCTCCTCCAGGCGGGCTAGCTCGACGGGCTCGACCTCGCCGATCGGCATCTGCAGGAAGCGCGCCCCAGTCTCGCGAAACGCCTCGGGCCGACCGGTCGTCATGAAGCGGACAGTCCCGGCGTGCGCGGGCTCGTTCTCGATCCCCTTGCGGGCAAGCGTCTCCGCCACCTCGCGCGCGGTCTCCTCTGCCGAGAAGACGAGCGTGACGCCCCGGCCGAGCTCCCGCTGAAGGATGGCGCGGATCAATGGATAGTGGGTGCAGCCGAGGATGACAGTGTCGACACCGGCCGCCTTGAGAGGCGCGCAATAACGGCGCACGGCCTCGACGGTCGCCTCGCCGAAGGGCTCGTCGCCCGCGATCAGCGGTACGAGCTCCGGACAGGCCACCGGGTACACGCGTGCGCCGGCGTCGAGGGTGCGCACGAGCTGCTCGTAGCGCCCGGCGGTCACGGTCGCCTGAGTGGCGAGCACGCCGATTCGCCGGTTTCTCGTCGCCTGGACGGCGGCGTGCGCCTCCGGCGTAATCACGCCCACGACCGGCACCTCGATCTCCTCCTGGAGCTCCGGCAGCGCCGCGGAGGTGGCCGCGTTGCACGCGACCACGATCAGCTTCACGTCTCCCGCGGCCAGGAAGCGAGCGATTTCGCGCGCGTAGCGCCGGATCTCGGAAAGCGGCCGCGGGCCGTAGGGCAGACGGGCCGCGTCGCCGAGATAGACGAAGTCCTCATGCGGTGTCGTGACCAGGCACTCGTGAAGGACGGTCAGCCCGCCCATCCCGGAGTCGAAGACGCCGATCGGCCTCGTGTTCATCGCGGCGATTGTAGGAGGAGGCTACGCTCCGTTGCCGATGCGCCGCCTCCTGCTGGTCTCCTGCGCGCTCGTCGGCCTGGCCTTGGGATCGCCGGCGGTCGCGCACGCGTGCCACCCCGAAGGGCTCTTCACCAAGTCAGACCAGCGGGTCCGCATGAGCGACGGGGTCGAGCTGGCGGTAACGCTGTATACCGACCAGCCGTCCGGCTGCCCCCACACGCTGCACCGGCGGCCGGCGATCATGATCTTGCATGGGCTCGGTGGAACCCGCGCCGGGTCAAACCTGATCGCGGAGGCGTACCTCTCCCGTCAGGGCTATGTCGTTCTGACCTACGACGCCCGCGCGCACGGCGAGTCGGGCGGCCTGTTCGACCTCGACGGGCCGCGGGAGATCGCGGACGTCCGCGAGCTCTTCGGTTGGCTTGCCGCCCGGCCCGACGTCGACGGAGGAAAGATCGGCGCGATCGGGGTCTCGTACGGCGGCGGCGCAGTCTGGAACGCGACGGCGGCGGGCGTGCCGTTTGCAGCGATCGTCCCGATGACCACGTGGACCGATCTCTACTCGGCACTCGCGCCGCAGAACCTTCCGAAGTCCGGCGTGATCTTCCAGCTCTCTCGCCTCGTGCCGGCCGATCGCTACGCCCCGGAGGCCGCCCGGCTCCTCGCAGACGCTCTCGCTCTACGCAACCTGGCCGGGATCCACGCGTACGTCGACGCTCGCTCGAGCAGGCGTGCGCTCGGCCGTGTGACGGTCCCGACCTTCATGCTCCAAGGCCGTCGAGACTTCCTCTTCGACGTCGACCAGGCGCTCGCGGCCTACCGACTCCTCCCCGGGCCGAAGCGGCTCTATCTCGGCGACTTGGGGCACGCGCCGGCCGCCAACCCGGCCGGCGAGTCTTCCTACTACCTCTCGGAGGCCAGGTCCTGGTTCGACCGCTTCCTCAAGGGGATGCCGAACGGAATCGACACGCGGTTGCCGATCCAGTTCGCCCGTGAGCAATGGAACGGGAAGACGGTCTCGTTCGCCTCGCCCCCGCCGACACGGGGCCTGGTCTACACCCTCCGCGGAAGCAACACGATCGGCGCGCCGGGCAAGGTCGTTCGGACGACACGGCGAGTTCGAGGCTTCCAGGAGACCTATGGCACACCGCTCGTGCGGGCGACGCTCACTCCGCGGGGAGGCTGGACGCACGTGGTCGCGGTCCTGTCTGCGCTCACGCCCTCCGGCGAGGTCGTGGTCAGCGAGGGCGGAGCGGCGCTGAGCGGCTCGACTAGACGCACGCTCACGATCCGGCTGATGAACGAGGTGACAGCGATCCCGCCCGCCTCACGGCTGCGCGTCACGCTCGCGGCGACCTCGACCGCCCAGGATCCCGGCAATCTCCTGTACCTCGTAAGCGTTCCGCAGCGCGCAACCTTGCGCGTCGGGACGATCCGGCTCACCGTGCCGGTCCTCCGATCGGCCGTCTCGCGTTGAGCGCGCGCATCGCGGCGGCAGTCGGACTAGCCGCGCTGACAACGGCCGTCCCAGGGGCACTGGCCGCCCACACCGC